>JBJKSV010000634.1:0-3486 GCA_046703605.1 Limisphaerales bacterium | reverse complement strand
GTGGAAAAGCTGGCGGGCCTGCAGGTGCCGGAGCGGGCCGAGTATATCCGGGTGATCACGGCCGAATTGACCCGGTTGCAGAACCACGCGTGCCTGGCCGGGTTCTTGTTGCAGGACATGGGCGCGTCGGGCACGCCGCTGATGTACGCCTTTCGCGAGCGGGAGAAGGTGCTGGACCTGTTCGAGTCGCTCACCGGGGCGCGGATGATGTGCAACTATATGCGGTTCGGAGGTTGCCGTTGCGATTTGCCTCCGGGGTGGCTGGAGCAGACCAAAGAAGTAGTGGCTGAGTTTCCGCAGTTCCTCGATGAATTCGAGAACCTGCTCACCACGAACGAAATCCTGATGTCCCGGACTCAAGGTGTGGGAGTTTTGCCCAAGGAACTTGCGGTAAACGCGAGCATCACCGGCCCGATGCTGCGCGCTTCAGGCCTTAATTACGACCTGCGGAAGGTGGATCGCTACGGCATCTATGATCGATTTGAGTTCCGCGTGCCGTTGGGCGAACATGGTGACATCTATGACCGTTACATGATTCGCGTCCTCGAAATGCGCGAGTCCGTCAAGATCCTCGAACAGGCCCTCCGCGATCTGCCGGAGGGCGCCATCGTGGACCCGAAGGCCAGACTGCGCGGGTTTCGTCCCAAGCCCGGGGAGGCTTATGGGCGCATTGAGGCGCCCAAAGGGGAGCTTGGGTTCTATCTGATCAGTGATGGCTCGCCGAATCCCTATCGCTACCGCGTGCGCCCGCCAAGCCTGATCAATTTGACAGTCCTGGAGGACATGTGCCTGGGCCAACTGGTCGCTGACGTGGTCATCATCCTCGGCAGCGTAGATATTGTATTGGGTGAGGTTGACCGGTGACTGCCCCAATGCAATGTTGAAACGGCCCCTGAATTCTATAGAAGGTTTTGTTAATGTTTGGTGAAGGAATAATTAAAGGTTTAGCCGAAACGGCCAGAAATTTCGCGGGAAGCTACGTCAAAAAAGATCGGCTGGTTACCGTGCAGTATCCGGAGAAGCGGCTGCCTCAGAAAGAGGCCGCCCGCAACTTCCCGTTTCTGGTGTATGACGGCAACGACTGGCAGAAGGGCTTGCGATGCGTCGCCTGCCAGATCTGTGAGAAAGAATGCCCCCCGCAATGCATCTACATTGTCAAAGACACAACCAAGAAGCCGGACTACACGGGCAAGCCGCAGTTTCAACCTAAGGTCTTCAACATCGACATCTCTGTCTGCATGAGCTGCCAGATCTGCGTCGAGGTCTGTCCCTTCGACGCCATCAAGATGGATGTCGAGTATGAGTTGAGCTCCGGCGACCGGTTTGGCGGCTTGCTCCTCCAGAAGAACCAACTGGCCAAGTCCAACGAGTTCTACCGGAAGATCCATCCCTCAGAGGCGGCGGAAGTAGATACACGATTGGCCGCCGAAAAGGCCAAAGCTGAAGCCAAGGCCAAGGCGGCGGCGGAGGCAAAAGCGCGAGCGGCGGCTGCCCCAAAACCGGCTTCTGCAGCGCCCAAGCCGGCCTCGGCCCCATCCAAACCAGCGCCAACTGTGCCGAAAGTGGCGACGCCTGCTACCTCCAACCCGCCTGCTTCGGACGCGGGTAAGCCACGCAGCCCTCTCCGCGCCGCAATACCGCAGAATGCTGCCGATCGTGCGGACGGCGGCGCGCAGAGGACTGCGCGCCCCACCGCTCCGGCGCCCAAACCCACTCCTGCTCTGGCCAAATGACGCTGACTGAGGGCATAGACCAGATTTTCGTCCTGTTGAAACACTGGCTCGTGGGCCTGGCAGCGCCGCACTGGCAGCTTCTGCTTTCCGACCTTATTTCCGTGGCCGCCATTATCGCGACTTTCGCGGCTCTGTTCGCCGTGACAACTCTCTTGGAACGGAAGGGACTAGGCCGGATGCAGAATCGCTTCGGCCCCAACCGGGTTGGACCCTTCGGCGTGCTCCAACCGCTGGCCGACGGCGTGAAGGCTCTAATCAAGGAGGACATCGTGCCAAGTGGCGCGGATAAACTGGTGCATTTCCTGGCTCCGCTGGTCCTGGTGGTTCCGGTGTTTCTGGCTCTGGCCGTTATCCCCGTGGGGCGAAACATGACGACTCTGAATCTCGATTCGGGCGTGCTCTTCTTCTTTGCGGTTGGCGCGGCAACCGAGCTGTCAGTCTTCATGGCAGGCTGGTCGAGCCGGAACAAGTACAGCCTGCTGGGGGCCATGCGGGCCGTCGCGCAGATGATCAGCTACGAGGTGCCGCTCATCCTCTCGGCTACGGTGGTCATCATGATGGCCGGTTCGCTCTCAACGGTCGATGTTGTCCAGGCGCAAGCCGGCTATTCGGGCGTCATCCCCCATTGGTATGTGCTGACTCCCTGGGGCTTTGCGGCCTTTATCCTGTTCATGATAGCGGCAATGGCGGAATCAAACCGCGCGCCGTTCGACTTGCCTGAAGGCGAATCCGAGATCATTGCCGGTTACTACACGGAGTACTCCGGATTCAAATTCGCCCTGTTTTTCCTTGGCGAATACGTCGGCATGTTCGCGGTCAGCGGCATGGCGGTGACACTCTTCCTGGGTGGATGGCACGCCCCGTTTTCCTTTTTGAGGCCGGTGCCTTCATGGATATGGTTTTTCGCAAAGCTCATTGCGCTGATCTGCGTGTTCATTTGGGTGCGCGGGACATTGCCACGCTTGCGGATGGACCAGCTCATGAACTTCGCCTGGAAATTCATGTTGCCGATGGCTCTCCTGGACATGCTGGCCGCGGGGCTGTGGCGCTTCATCCCGGTGGTTAGCGCCCGGTGGTTGATTTGCTCGGCGCTGGTGCTGGGGGCTTATGGGATACTGGCGCGGGGACTGATTGTTGGACGAAAGGTGGGTAAACGGACATATCGATATGCGGAATAGAGTCTAAGCCCATGTCCGTCGCCTTTTTTATCATCGCCCTATTGACCCTGCTTAGCGCGGTGGCCGCCATGACATTGCGCAATCTTATTCATTGCGCCCTGGCGCTTGCATTCACCTTCGCGGGGCTTGCGGCGGCTTACTTGCAACTCGGAGCGCAATTCGTCGGGTTTGTCCAACTGCTGGTTTATGTCGGGGCAGTAGCCATTCTAATCGTCTTTGCGGTGCTGCTGACGCGCGGGCGCGAACCCGTCGCGCAAGGGATTTTTTCGCCCAAGTGGCCCGTGGGCGCCGCCATCGCTCTCGGTGTATTTGGCACGCTGGCGGGGCTGCTCCTCTCAAGCCGGGTTCTGCACCGCGAAGCGGTGGCAACGGCCCAGGCGCCGGTCCGGCGCATTGGTGAACAATTGATGACCCATTATATCGTTCCTCTTGAGGTGCTTGGGGTCCTCTTGACCGCCGCTTTGATTGGCGCGGTCATCCTTGCCATGCACGAGAAGGAGCCTGACTCGAATATACCCCCTTAACCCGAGCACTTCATGCTACCAATAAAGCAGCGACGGTCTGTAGGTAGGGGG
>JBJKSV010000633.1:0-2604 GCA_046703605.1 Limisphaerales bacterium | reverse complement strand
TTCAGCGTTTCCCAGTTACACCTAATGGCAGTCAATGATGTGTGGGATCTGGCGGACTCCGGGGTGCCGCGACCGCGGCCGGAGTGTTGGTCTGGGAGGTGTTGAGGCGGTGGATTTGCTGACGTTCCAGCAGGTGGAGGTTCTGCTGCAGGGCATAGAGAGCGCGGGCCTCGGCCATAGACAGAATCACCATGATGGCCATGAGGATGATGAGGATGATGGTCACGATTCCACGCTCATCTTGGCGAGCACTGTGGTTGGAACGGGTTTTCATGGGACGGGCTGGACTGCTTCGAAGGTGAACACGAGGGGCACACGGGTTTGATTGCGGCGCTGCTTGAGCTGCAATTCCCAGCGCCAAGCGGTGATGGCGCCGCGCCGCTCGACGGTCATCCGCGACCAGTTGACTTTGCCAAGCACCACTTGCGAAATACCGGAGGGCACGACGCCGCGAGACACTTCGCCAGAGTCAAAGCGGTAATCAATGCTCTTGTTGCCGGCAGGGATGCGGAGCGTTTCGCTCCCCGAACGAGTTTCGATACGGATGGGGCCCGTCGCGGCGCGAACGTCGGCGCGCCAACGTTCGCCGGCGCGCAGGGTTGCCGCGATGTTGTCGGTGGCGGAGATGGTGGCGTGGACGTGGTTGGAACAGACATAGAATGCTCCCATGCCGAGGCCCATGAGGATGACAAAGACCCCCAGATAGACCAGGCATTCAATCAGCAGAATGCCAGTTCGGGCGCGAGCACGCGAGATGAGCGGAGGCGGTTTCATCGGATAGTAGCTTCACGGATAACGACGCCGATGCCTTGCCGTTGGTTGGGCGCCCATTCCAGGCGTAGGTGATGTCCGGACTTGGTGAGCCGAAAATGGCCCGGGGGCAAATGGGTGGCGGCGGCGGCGTGGACGACGTAGGTCTGCGAGCCGTCAGGAAAATTTGTGCCGTCGCCGGCGGCGAGGATTTCCATTTCCCCGTCCACGAGTTCGATGGCGGCGGCGCGGGCGTATTCGGCACGGAGGAGGCGCTGCTCGTGGAGAAAGGAGTAGGCCAAGGGGAAGATGGCTATGAGCAGAATCGCCATTCCGATCACCATATCCACTTCCAGGAAGCCCCGGTCGGAGCGGCGCGGGGACACATCACCGCAGTACCGCGAGAGGCACGAAATAGCCGCGAAAGAGCGCATAGGGCGCAGAGGAGGCCAGGCAAAGGGGGTCTCTGCACGCGGTTCCGCAAAGCGCGGATGTGCCGAGGGGATCCCTTCCCGGCGCTCGGGACTCTGCGAGCAGGATTGTGGAACGGAGGATTTCATGGCGACATTTGCCCGTTCACAACGGCGATTAAGACGCCGAACATCGCCGTGGCAACGAGGGCGACGAACACGCCGTTCAGAATCACGACCGCGGTGGTGAGGGCGTGGGCGGCGGCTTGCTCTTGCTGGAAGGCCTTGGCGTCGAGCGACTCGTGCCAACTGTCCAGCGCCTCGAGGAATCCGCCGCGGGCATGGGTGGCATTGGCCAGGCGCCAGTGAAATTCTCCGGTGTCGTCAAAGGCACGGACGGCCTCGTCCAGCTTGACTCCTTGTTCGAGAGCGGCGATGGCGCGGCGGGCGCGGCGGCGGCAGATTTCGTTGGCGGTGCAGTCGCCGGCAAGCCGGATGGCACTGGCTTCGGGCACACCGCCATCCAGGAGCACGGCGAGCATGGCGGAAAACGTGCGCTGGAGTGCTTTTCGTTTCCAGGCCAGCTTCCAGGCGAGCCAATCCACCAACGGCAGACCGCGCCATTGGAACCAGGCGGTCAGGCGCGGCCCGGCGATGTAGGCCGCCGCTCCGGCAAACAGGAACAGGGCAACCGCGATCTCAGCGGTGACCAGCCACAGCCCGTGCGCAAAGACAAACCGTGTTATCGGCCACAACTGGGCGTGCATTAGGTTGGCGGCTATCTCTTTGAACTTCGGGACGATTTTCAGCATCGTTATGAGCACCACGGCCACAAAGGCCGGCGAGAAAAAGAAGACGACCATGAGCATGTAATGAAGGGCACTGCGGACTCCGGCCGGGTGCTCGCGCAGGATTTCGCGGCAGGCGGGCAAGACGCGGCGCAGGTCGCCCAAGGTGTCGCCGGCCCGGAGTATGGCGGAGATTTGCGGCGGCAGGAACCGTGGCGCCCTCTCCAGGGCATCCTTGAAGCGGAGACCGCCTTCAATGCGCGCAGCCAGCGAGTGGAAGGGAGCGCCGAGGGCGGGGTCGCCGCTCCGGGCAGCGGACAGGACCATGGCCTCGACCGGTTGGCCGCGCTGGAGGGCACCCTCGAGCAAGTCCAGAAACAGGCGCGCGCGTTCGGCCCGGCGCATCGGCAGGGTGAGCAGGAAATGAACTAAACTGACCAAACCGAGAATCCCGCCCAGCCAGAGCACGACACCCAGGATGACGCCCACCAATTCTGCAACGGCGTCCGTCCCCGCAACCAGGCCCAGGGTGAGGGCCTGGCCCGGAAAGGGCGAAAGGAGTATGGCAGTGTGCATAGCAGTCGTTAATGGCCAATGGCGTTGAGAAAGGCGATCAGCCCGGCAAATACCGGCTGGATTTGGGAGATGATCATGAT
>JBJKSV010000632.1:0-3793 GCA_046703605.1 Limisphaerales bacterium | reverse complement strand
AGCGGAAAATCCACATTAATGTTGCCTGTGCTTGGCATGGGGTGCTGGGCCTATGGCGGTGGAGAATATTGGGGGGCGCAGAATCAGCACGACGTTGATGCGGTCGTGCGATACGCGGTGGAGCAGGGGGCCAACTTCTTCGATACGGCGGAGGCCTACAATGACGGCGAGAGCGAACGTTCGCTGGGCCTCGCGTTGCGGGGCATTCCGCGCGAGAAAGTGCTCATCGGCACGAAAGTCAGCCCGTCGAATGTCGAGCCTGGAAAACTGGTTCAGCATTGTGAAGCGAGTCTGCGGCGCCTGGACACCGATTATATCGACTTATACATGGTGCATTGGCCGATTACGGCCCACTCCATCAAGCACTTCACTAGCGAGAACCTTCCGACGCCCTCGGCGCCGGATGCCTTTGCCACCTTGGAGCGATTGCGCCAAGCCGGCAAGATACGTTACATCGGGGTCAGCAATTTTGGCGTGGCAAAGCTCTCGGAAGCGCTCGAGACCGGCGTTGAGATTGCCATCAACGAACTCCCGTACAGCTTGCTGACTCGCGCCATCGAATTGGAGATCCTGCCCTTCTGCCGGGAAAAAGGCATCGGCGTGCTGGGCTACATGTCCCTCATGCAGGGGGTGTTGGCCGATATCTATCCCACCCTGGCGGCGGTGCCTGTTTGGCAGCGGCGCACCCGGCATTTCGACAGCCGGCGCTCGCCCCAGTGCCGTCATGGACTGCCCGGCGCCGAGGCAGAAACGGCCGCCGCGCTGGAGAGCATTCGCGCCATCGCGCGCAGGCACGGAATGACCATGCCGGAGGTGGCCCTAAAGTGTGCGTTTGCCGGCGCGGGCATCACGAGCTCGCTCTGCGGCTCGCGCAACGTGAAGGAACTCCAACTCAACCTCAACGCGGCCTCTGAACCTCTGGCCCCGGCGATCATTGCCGAGCTGGACACAGCCACCCGGCCGCTTCTGGAGAAACTGGGGCCGAGTTTTGACTACTACGAGAATCCGGCAAATGACCGGACAAAGTAACAAACCATCGTCGTTTTGAAGACACTCCAAACTGAGTCCGCGGCGGCAAGTTCGCTATCCTCAACGGTTTCGCGTTTGCGATGGGTGATGGTCGGCTTCGCCTTTCTGGCCACGACCGTCAATTATCTGGATCGGCAAGTGTTGTCCGTCGTCGCCGCTTCGCCAAGTTTCAAGGCGGTCGTTCCGCTGACGGAGCAGACCTACGGCTACGTGACCGCCGCCTTCATGCTGGCTTATACTGTCAGCAACGGCCTGTCGGGTCCATTCATTGACTACGTCGGTACGCGCATCGGTTACGCCTGTTGCATGCTCTGGTGGTCGCTGGCCGGGATGCTGCACGTCTTCGCGCGCGGCCCCCTATCCCTCGGCTGCTTCCGATTCCTTCTCGGGGCCGGGGAAGCGGGCAACTGGCCGGCGGCGGCGAAACTGGTGGGCGAATGGTTTCCTCCAAAGGAACGGGCGCTGGCCTCCGGAATCTTCAACAGCGGGGCATCAATTGGCTCGGTGATCTCGGCCCCGATCATTGTGTGGCTGGTCCTCTGGCAAGGCTGGCGCAGCGCCTTTATCTTGATGGGCACCCTGGGGCTGCTTTGGGTGGTGGGCTGGTGGTTCCTGCCCCGCCCGGCGAAGCCGGCTCAAGACGTGGGGCCGGCTCGCGTCCCGGCTGGGAGATTGATGACGACGCGCTTCGTGCTGTTCTTCACGCTCTCGAAGGTGTTCATGGACCCTGTCTGGTACTTTTTCGTCTTTTGGTTCCCGAAATACCTCGCCGAAGTCCACCATTTCAGCCTCAAAGAGATCGGATGGGAAGGCTGGATTCCGTATTTCACCGCGGCGGTAGGCAATTTTGCGGGCGGCCTGCTGACTTCGCTGTTGATCCGTTGCGGCATCGCCATTCCCCTGGCCCGCAAGCTCAGCACCTCGGTATTTGCCCTGGTCATGTTGAGCACCATCCCGGCCATCCTGACCAAAAACGCCTCGCTGGCCATTGGGCTGGTCTCGGTGACGACCTTTGGCTACACGGGTTACTTGGCCAATACGCTGGCCTTCCCGGCGGATGTATTTCCCAAGGCGGCGGTTGCGTCCGTATGGGGGCTGGCGAGCATGGGCTCGGGCTTTGGCGGGATGTTGTTCATGGGGCTGTCGGGCTGGCTCATCGGTCGCTTTGGCTACACCCCGGTCTTCATCGGCTATGGAATCCTGCCGTTGCTGGCCCTGTTTTGTGTTTTGTTCCTGATCGGCCCGTTGTGCCCGGACGCGAGGTTCCAGAAACAGGACATTTCTACGGCCTGAAACCGGCATCGAGATTAGATTGAAACCCGTCCTGCTCCCTGCTCTCATTGACATAATGAACTCGGACGAACCCGCCCCCGCGCCTCGCCTGCCGGCGATGAAAACCTTCGAGGACGCCCTCGCCCTGTCCAAAAAGCAAAAAGATGCCTTCTATCTCGACGCCTTCATGTTCCAATGCTGGCTTGGCGGCCTCATTCGCCAATCCTGCGCCGAATACGCCGAAAAGAAAAATCCCAAGGACCGCTCCCTCCAGACCGGCCAGGCCTTGCAGGCTTTCATCCATCTCTTCGGCCAGCCTCTCGGTGTCCAAACCCCAACCTCCGGCGCCCAAACCTCGCCCCTCGCCACGCACCCTTCAACGCTCCTCGCGCTCCAGGCTCCGACACCTTCCCTCCTCGCTCAAACCGGTTCCCTCCTCTTGCACCTCTTCCGCTTCGCCGAGCACGACGACCCGCTCGCCGAAATGCTCCGCCACGCCCTCCACCCGCTCTCCGTCGAACACGATTGCACCGGCGATTATCTCGGCCCCAAAACCACGCACCTTGCCAAACGCCCCGGCGCGGGCTTGGAACTTGCCCGCCGCAGTCTCGCCCGCTGGTGTAACTGGCTCGACGCCCTCATCCATTTCCAAACCCATCAGCTCTGGCACTTAGCCCCCGCCTGTTTTGACCCCGATCCCGGCAAACGCGAACTCGCCGTCCTCGGCGCCATCCAGCGCCACTGGGGCCGCCTCGACGCTCCCGCCCAAGACCGCTGGCTCCGGCACTTCTCCCAAGCCGCCCAGCAATTCAAGGATTCTCCCAAGTGGCCGGCCCTCGGCAAAGCCATGAGCGCCGACTCCGACCGGATCTGGCAATACTCCGAGGTGGACACCCTGGTCATCTCCCTCTGGCCGCTCGTGAAAAAGCACAACTGGACCTACCGCGATTTGCTCGAGGTGATTCGGCCGGGCCTCAAGCGGCCGGAGGCGTATCCGTGTGCGAGCGAGCAGGGATTTGCGACGTATTGCGCGAATGTGCTTGGGCTGATGAAAACGGGCAGGGGCCGGAGCGCACGGCAGGGAAGGCCGGCGGGGGAGGAGATCGCGAGGCGGCTGTGTCCTGGGGTGGGCGGGTAATCGGATGGGGCGGATGAAACGAATGGGAAGAATGGGAATGATGGGAGCCGATGGCCAATGACCAAGAGCCCCGATGGCGAAGGGCGAATAGCATGGGGCGAGCGGGACGCGCAGGCGGCGCCCCTGGAGGGTGCGGGGCGGCGCTGGCATTGAATTAGGGGAAATTCCCTGTCTCTTGCTTTTGGTCATGCTCTTACTCTTGCGCTCTAAGTTGCTCAGGGGAGCAAGAGCAAGAGCAAGAGCAAGAGCAAGAGCAAGATGGGGGCAGCTCCCTTGCTTAATTCAATGCCAATGGGGCGCGGCGCCCCTTGAGTGCGGGGGCGCCGCTGTCCGTGGCGTAGGGTGGCCCGGGCT
>JBJKSV010000631.1:0-4470 GCA_046703605.1 Limisphaerales bacterium | reverse complement strand
GGGGTGAGGCCGCAGAGGGAAAGCGGAATAATGGTGCGTATGCTCTGGGGGTCGTTTGTCACTGGCCAGCAGTCACGGCGAAGGCGACGTTCCGGATGCCGGCGTTGCGCACGACTTCATAGACGTTGACCATGGCGCCGTGGAGGGTGTCGCGGTCGCCGCTGATGAAGACTGGCAAATTGGTGTCGCCCTGGAAACGGTTGCTCAAGACCAGGCTCATCTGCGGCAGGGTGATTTGGGTTTTCTGGAGCCAGACGGCGCCGGATTTGTCCACGGCGATATTGAGCATGCCGGGCTTGAACTCATGCCGGGCATCCGCCGCAGAAGGGAGATTCACCTTGATGTTGTGCGTTTTGTCCATTTGCAGGCTGACCATCATGAAGGAGGCGAGCAGAAAGAACATAATGTCAATTAGCGGGATGATGACGATCCGCGAACGATGCCGTTGGATGGGGGAGGCGAGCTTCATGGCGTGTGGGTTCTCAGGTGGGAATACGAGCGCGGACGGGGGCGTCCGCGTATTCGTGCCTCGGCGCCCGCGCGGACGGGGGCGTCCGCGCTCCTGTCGTGCCCATTCCAGATACGAGCCGTGATCATCGCACCCTCTCAGTGTTCGGCTCCGGCGGGCAGGGCTGGAAGGGAAAGGGTCGTCTCGGCGGTCTTGCCGTTTGCGCCGACCATGACTTCGACGTTTGTGGCGGCGGTTTCCAGTTCAAACTGCAGTTGCGCCACCTTGGCCGTGAACAGGTTGAACGGGATCAGGGAGACAATGGCGATGCCAAGGCCGCAGGCGGTGGCGATGAGCGCTTCGCCGATGCCGCCCGTAACCGCGGAGACAGAAAGCTCCGCCGAGCCGACGCTCAGAAACGCCCGCATCAAGCCGGTCACGGTGCCGAGCAATCCCAGCAGCGGCGCCAGGGTCACCAACGTGTCCATCACCGTGAGAAAACGGCCCGCCCGCTTGAGTTCGATGCCGGCGGCCAATTGCAGCGCGCCCAGCAACGACGTATGCACGTGATCGATGTGGGCCAGGCCGCGGCCAATCATCCGGATGACGGGGTCCGCGGAGCCGTGGGACATGGCGGAGGCGGCGGGGACATCGCCGTTCTCCAGGGCGCCAAGGATTTGCTCCAGTTTGCGCGGCTCGCGCTTTGTTCTCTCGCGCAGCCACCAGAAGGTGCGCTCGCCCACCACAGCGACGGCGACGAAGGCGCAGATGAGGATCGGCCACATGACAGGGCCGCCCTCCAGGAAGAATTGAACAACGATATTCGCTAACATAAATGGATACTCTCAGTTTCGTTTTGTCTGTTGAAAATCAGTAGGCCTGCAATCGGTAGGTGATGCTGGTCTGAAAGAGCTGGTTGCTGGAACTGCCCGCCGGCAGCCGCCAGCGCCGCCTGACGAAATCCACCGTCGCGCGGTCCAGGAGAGCAAAACCGGAGGAATGCTTGATCTGAATTGAGGTGACGTTCCCCTCCGGATCGGCTTTCATCAACAGGGTCACTGTCCCCTGCTCGGCCTGTTCGAGGGCGATTCTCGGATAGGGTGGTTCGGGCCGCGCGCCGCTGGCGCCGGTGTTGCCGAGTTGCGCCAACCGGTTGACTGGCACGGGCCGCCGCATGGGGTGGAGGGGCGGGGCCTGGGCCAGCGCGCTGGGGGCCAGCAGGGTGCCGATGGTCGGCACGGAGAAACTGATGCTGGGGGAATTGGGCACCACGACGACCGCCTGAGGGGCATCCGCGGAGGGTTGGTCGGGCTGGTCCTGGTTCTGTGTGACCGTCACGGTCTTTGGCGGCGGCGGCGCGGGCTGGAGAATGACCGGCGCGATCTCCTCGATGGGAGGAACCGGTTTGATGAGAGCCCGCGCCAATTTCAGCCCAAAGAGACCAATGACGAAAAAGAGGATGCAAATCGAATTCACCCAGGCGAGTTTGCGAGTCGGGTCGCGGTGCGCGGCGGGCAGGCAAAGGCGGGCCAGTTCGCCGGTCAGTTCGTACTGCGTGAATGCGGGATTTGCATCCATGGTTAGGCGCGCTAGAAGAGGTAACTTACGGTTCCAAAGACGCCGATAGGCATTCCCCATTGGGCGGCATTGACACCGATACCGGAGCCGTCGCGCAATTCGTACCGGTTGTCGGTGATGTTGACCACGTCCAGGCGGGCGCGAAGGGCCCGCTTGCCTCCCAGCTTGAAAGTCTGTGCCGCGCCAATGCTGACGGTGTAATAGGCCGGCACGCTGGCGCCGTTTGGCACGCCGCTGGCCGAGTCGGTCCTCAGCCCGCTGCCGTACAGCGAGTCGATATAGAACATCGTACTGCCCCGTGATTCCGGGATCGTGTAGGAGACTCCAAACGACCCGGTGACCCTCTGGTCGTGATCGAGGTAGATCCAGTGGCTATTGATGTAGGCGATGTCGTCCGCCGAAAACAGGAACTGGCCGGAGCTCAGTCCTTTTCCCTGGGCAACCGAGTAAGCGAGATTGGCAAAGAGGGAAAAGCCGTTCTTGGTATAAGTGCCAGTCCATTCCACGCCATAAACGCGGCCCTCGCGGTAGTTGAAATTGGAGGGGATAAGCGACGCGCCGAAGAAGCCATCATCCAATTGGTTGATGGCGTCCTTGTAATATCCATCGACGCCCAGGCGCAGGCCCCGAACGATCTCCTGCGAGACCCCGGCGTCGAAGTAGTTGGCCCGTTCTGCTTTGGCGGAAGGAGTTGCCACATTAGGGCCCGCGGGTGATTCGTTGGAGGTGCCCACGAACTGCGCCACCGCGCCGGAAGGGACATTCTCCGGCGCAGGCGGGGTGAAGTACCGGGAGTAGCCCGCGTGCAAGGTGGTCGAATGCGTCGGCTGGTAGATGACGTTCACGCGCGGGCTGGGCTGGTTCTCCTTGTCGAAGGATGAGTAGAACTCGTCGAATCGAGCACCGTAATTGATGGTGACGTTGTGGATGATTTTCCATTCATCCTGCAAATAGACGCCTGCGAAGATCGCGTGCGAGACGTTGTCGCTAATGATGGGAGGCAGCGGCGGGCCAACCGGGTTAAACGTGTTCGGGTCGGTGCTGTCCATCGGGAACGCCAGCGTGCTGGAGTCGGCGGAAATGGATTCGTCCAGGAGCATCATACCGGCCCGGATGGTGTGCTGGTCGCCTAATGCGTAGCTGGCGTCCGCCTGAAGGCCGCCGGCATAGATGTCGCGCCGGACATTGCTGGAGACGCCGTTGAAAAACAGGTCGCCGGCTTGGTCCGGCTGGAAATGGACGCCGCTGTAGCGGCCATAGCCCGCGACCTGGAGGTTGAAGGGCCCGGCGGATTTCTGATAGGCTACGACGCCGTAGTAGTTCTGTTCGGTCTGGTTTTCGTTCAGGTTGGCTGAATTGAAGGTTGCGGGCCCATTCGTCCACGCCGAGTTCCACGTTGCCCCACCGGGCGCCGAGTAATTGCCCGGATCATATTGCAAGCCAGCCGTGTTGGGAATTTCGAAGGCGCTGTAGGAGGCGCTGCCCATAACGCTGACTCGGCTGGTGTCGCTCAGCACTTTGGACAGGTAGGTAAACGCCTTGCCCTGGTCGGTGGTGTCATGGAGCGGGTAATAGCTCGAGGTCGGGTTTTGGATGCCAATGTCGTTGTGGTCGTAGCTGCCAGTGGCGAAGTAGTTAAGATCGCCTTTGGCGCCCCCGATGGAGCCGCTGGGATGAATCGTGTCAAAACTGCCTCCCTCAATCCCCGCTTCGCCGCCCGGCTCGAAGGCCCCGCTCTTGGTTTGAATATCGACCACGCCCGCCGTCCGGAAGCCGTATTCCGCCGGCAGCGAGCCGGTAATCAGCCGCATGCTGTCGATAAAACGTGTGTCCAGCTCGGGGCCGAATCCCGTAATGCCCTCCGGGAGCAGGACGTCGTTGATGCGGTATTGAAGGTTGGCGTGCTCCCCGCGCACGTGCAACTGGCCCAGCGAGTCCTGCGCCACTCCCGGCGCGCGCAAAAGCACCTGGTTGAACTGCGCGTTCTCTCCTTCCGGTTGCGCCTTAATCTGCGCCTTGGGGATGGTGTAAGTGCTGGCTCCCAAGTCGGGCAGGATTTGGTTTCGCGCCTGGTTCAACCGGCCCACGACCGTCATGTTCTCCAGTTGCGTGACGTTGGTCGTGGCCCCGGACTCCGCAACCGTTGGGGGGGCGTTGGTGGTTTGGCCCCGGGCCGCGTGACCGGCCATTCCGATGGCCATGATGGACGCGACGATCTCCCAGATCATCCTGTTCTGCCGTGTGTCAAATATTCGTTTACTCCTCATAATCTTAATAAAGGGTTCTAACAGTCATTCCAAACTTCCGCGTAATGGATCGCCTCGTTCAGACGGCGCGGGCGCCGCGAACAAGGTTCACCCCATTTCTGCGAAACTGCGGAGGTGTTAGAACGAAGGAGGAGCGCGGCTGGGAGACAGCCGGTAATCGACGGAAGGAAGCGCCGC
>JBJKSV010000630.1:0-3257 GCA_046703605.1 Limisphaerales bacterium | reverse complement strand
CAATCGGCGTGTCTCTCACAAGAACGAAACTGTATCTGCTGCGGCCAGCGGGGCGTATGATCCAGATCTCGTCCTGGCCGGCGAGGGACGTAATAGAGGGTGGCAGGAGCGCCCGGTAGCGGAAGCTATAGACGAGATCGCCGAGGTTCTTCGGGAGCCTGACCCTGAGTTTGGCGGCGAATTTCTCCATCTCCTGCCGCTCGAACGGCACCTCGCGCATGCCCTTTTCGTATTTTGCAAAGAAGATTCTTTCGATGATGACGGAGTAGCGGTTTGCCTTCTTGCTGCGCTTGGTTTCGGGCATTGTGCTCATAGTGGCTGTGAAGGGTTCGTCTTTCAGGACCATCGTAGCGGGATCGTCCGGTTTAGGCCAGCCGCTGACCTTGGCGGGCGCGGGCCAGCGCAGAAGGAGAACTTCCTCGCGCAGTTGCTCCTTGGTCGCCGTAGCCAGCCGGGTGCGGAAGAGATCCAGCCCGACAACCTCGTATCCGGCGGACTTGGCGAGGTCCGCTAAGAGTTGGCCGGTGCGTATCATGATGCGGAGATAGGAGGCTTGGTCGCCGACAACATACGCGAGCTGTGCGCCTGGGCGGAGGACGGGACGAAGCTCGGTTAGGTGGCGCAGCATTCCGCCGAAATAGAGCTTCGTAACACGGGGATAGAGGCGTTCAAAACCCGACGTCTTGCCCAGTTCGATACGGCGCTGCTCGATGGCTTCGGCTATCCGCTGAATTTCGTCGTGGCCCTCGACCAAGCGGTCGTCGGTGTCGGATTTGTAAACGCTGCGGGTATTCGAGCGGACCAGGCTCTGCTTCAGGCGCCGGAGATCATCCTTGCTCGTGATGAAGCCCAACAGGACCGATTCAAGGCGAGTGGTGCGCGTGTAGTCCTTTTCGTTCGGGTATGGCGGGGAGGTGATCACCGCGTCCACGGAGGCGGGGCCGAGAAGGTGAGCAAGCCCGCGGGCATCGGCTTGGTGGACGGTCGCGGGGGTAGCCGCCTTGCCATAGAGATGTCTCAGGTCCGCGGCGATGCCTCTGACGGCCCGGAGCCACGGGCCGACGACTGCCGCGTCTGGCTTCGGCGGTCCGACTCCGATCTCAGGACCAAAGTGGAGGTTGCTGATTTCGTTTACCAATGCTTTGGCGAGAGCCAAATGCTCGTGGGCCGCAAGTCTTGGTTCCCTGTTTTGTTCGAGCGTCTCGAGCAGCAGCAGGGTCTTGTGAAGGGGAAGTGGGCTGATGGAATCTGTGAGCAGCAGCTTGAGCGCGTCCGGCGGGAGTGATCGGAACCGCCCAGGCGCCGGTCGGCTCGGCTGAAAGAGTGGCAACCCGCCCTCGTCCTCTATGGCCTCGCCAGCGAACCTTTCGCTGACCCGCTGTGCTACGAAGCTAGCGTGCCTGGCCAAGGCGTCCGGATCGACTTCCCAGTCAACTTTGGTGCGGCTGGCAAACGCCGCCATTGGATTGGGCTCGATGCCGTAGCTCCGAATGCCGAGCTTCTTGCACTCCACCAGCGTGGTCCCGGTGCCACAGAAGGGGTCCAGAACGATCTGCTGTGCGCCCAGCTTGAAACGCTCGACGTAGGTCCTGACGAGATGAGCCGGAAAGGAAAGCACGAAGCGATACCAATCGTGAGCCGCGCGGTCTTCAAGACGCAGCTTATTATCCTCGCGCGGGGCAGGCGCCATCTCGCACTGCGCCTGTGCCGCTTCCCTAACGGCTGGATCGATCATCACCGCCACGATAAGGAGAACATCAACCTTCCGCCAGCGAATTGATTGCCGAGGTGGATCTCCCGGCCACACCATCAGGTCCATTAGACAGAACCTTGTAGTCGAGTGCAGACCTCGACCCTCATGCACGATCCGCCCGCGGCCGTTCCACAAACCGGCAGTAGCCACCCTTGTGTCAATGGTGAGGACTGGCAGGGTGCAAGATTACAGGTACACCTCCCGCAGCCTGCATTCATCCCTCAGCGCATCCGCCGGGTCGGCAAACGAAACCCGGCCCATCCGCAGCACATGCACCCGCCGGGCAATCTTCAAAACCTCCCGGACCTTTTGCTCCACAATCACCACCGTCTTATGCGAATCCTTCCTGATCTGCTGGATCCTCCCCAGCGCCTGGGAAACCAGCAGCGGCGCCAGGCCCAGCGACGGTTCATCCAGCAACAGCAGCCTGGGCGCCAGGATCAGCGCGTTGCCCAACGCCAGCATTTGCTTCTCACCGCCCGACAACGTCCCCGTGCGCTGTTTCAACCGCTCCTTCAACGCCGGAAATAGGCCGAACACGCGCTCCAGGCCTTCGCGGACAGCCTGTCTTGTCGCCAGCGTGATACCGCCCATCTCCAGGTTTTCACGCACGGTCAAATCTGTAAACACCCGGTTGCCCTGCGGCACGTAGGCGGCACCCGCGAGTTGGTGACTGCTCGGACAATGACATTGAACGTGCTCACCCGCTCAAAGCTTCTTGTAAGTACAGCATCCCATGAAATGCGCCTTGCCCGGCTCACAATTTGGATGCGAGCGGGGCGGGAAACAATGTTTGACGGAAACAGTGTCCGCACGGCCAGGAGCTTTTGGACATCCGGATTGACGCACAACTGTCGCTTGGACGAAAGCCGGAATCGGAACTCGTCAACATCCGACGTGATCTGCTCGAATAGGTCATCCTCTGGGATGGGAGTAAATGAAATTGGCGCCGAGAAGAACAAGCTGATTTCGATTATTTCAACAGAGAAGGGATGCGGGTTGCGGATGCCGAAGTAGGTGTAGCCGTCGCCATTGTCATCAGCAAGGCAGTAGAGTGAGTTCGGGTCCCCTGGGTTACAGACTGGTTTTGCAAGCTGAAGCGTTAATTCTGGGCGGTACGAGTATCGCTTCCACAAGGTCACACCACCTGCGGCCACCACGCCCCAGGGTATTATCTTGAGGTTGCCAAGTTTGAGACTCATGGGTTCAGATTATGGACTGCTTGGACCGACTGTCAAATCCGGTCCGGGCGTTGAATGATCGACGTGCCTGCGGTGATTTCGGCGCGCATGAAGTCACCTGCTGACCGCACATCTCGCCCCGATGAGGTCTTGAATGGCTAATTTCTCGCCGCTATCATTCTCCCAACGCCCGGATTCTGGAGAGTGCGCGAACACTGATAGCTGCGGCTCAGTGAGAGCGTTCGTGACAATGCACACGCGGTAAGCATCACGGTGCTTTTTCATTATGGCATACTCGTTCGGGGTCAACTCGATGACCACAT
>JBJKSV010000629.1:0-4488 GCA_046703605.1 Limisphaerales bacterium | reverse complement strand
ATCGTGCATTTGCTGAAAAAAGGCGAACTGGGCCAGGAGTTGGGCCTGCCAGGTAGCCTGGTTGGGAAAATGGTCGGCCAGCCAGGCAAGGAAAAAAATACCGGCGCCAAAAGCCAGGCTGATCATTGCCGCGCTGACCTGGCTGCGGGTGAGCGCCGAGGCGCAGCAACCCATCGACAAATAGAAACCGCCCAGCAACACAATCCCAAGATAAGTGCCGCCAACCGCTCCCCAGTCAAGCACCCCTGGGGTGCCAGCATAGTCGCGCACCACCCAGAGGCAGCCCAACAGCGGCAGCCACATGACACAATAAAAAAGCAGCGCTCCGCTGAACTTGGCCAGCACCACCTGCCTGTCGGTGACCGGCGTCGTCATGAGGGTTTCGTATGTGCCGGAGAACCGCTCATGAGCGAAGAGCCGCATCGTGATGACCGGAGTCGAGAGCAGGAGAATGAGCCAGAAGAAGTAAGTCACGTAGAACAACTCGGTGATGGGCATCGGCGTCGGCTCGTGCTGCAACTCCGCCATCAGCACCACGAAGCTGAAGCTCATGAGGAACGTCGCCGCGGCTATGATGATATAGCCCGTGAGTGTGAGAAAATAGCCGCCCAATTCTCGGCGCGTGAGCGTCAGATAGGCGCGCATCACCATTCCTCCTCTTCCTCGGGACGTGTCACCTCGACGTAAATATCTTCCAGCGTATGCCGGCTGCGCGTCAGTTCGCGCAGGAACCAGCCGTGCTCGCGCACGACCGAGAAAACCCGGGGTCGCAGGTCCAACCCGTTGCGGGGAGTCAAGGCGCACCGGCAGTAATCGCCCTCGCCCGGAGCGACATCAAAGTGCTGGATCTCGGGCATCGCCGCCCAGCACTCCTGCAGCGCGGCGGCGGGCGCGGCAATCTCGGCCACAACCTGGCTGTGAGTACTCATGAGGCGCTGAAGGTTTTCGGGCGTGTCGGCCGCGAGGATCTTGCCCTCGTACAAGATCAGCACTCGGTTGCAGGTCATCTCCGCCTCGGGCAGAATGTGAGTCGAGACCAGAACGGTGTGGTCCTGTGCCAGGCTTTTAATGAGCTGGCGCACCGAACGGATCTGATGCGGGTCCAGGCCAATCGTCGGTTCGTCCAGGATAATCAGTTCTGGCTCATGCACCAGCGCGTCCGCCAGCCCAACCCGCTGCCTATACCCCTTGGAAAGCTGGCCGATAATCCTCCGGTTTACGTCGGTCAGCCCGCATTGTTCCATCACCACATCGACGCGCTCGCGAGCCCGCCTTCCGCCCAGACCCTTCAACCGCGCCCGGAATCTCAGGTACTCGCGCACGCGCATGTCGGGGTGCAAGGGGTTATTCTCGGGCATATACCCGATTCGCCGCCGCACCTCCTCCGACTCAAAAAACACATCCCTCCCCGCCACACGCACCACACCGGATGTCGCCGCTAAATAGCAGGCGAGGATCCGCATCGTCGTGCTCTTGCCGGCGCCGTTCGGCCCCAGCAATCCGACAATCTCGCCATAATTCACCGTGAACGAAATATCCGATATCGCGGCCTGGCCAGCGTATCGCTTCGTCAGGTTGGCAACTTCTATCATCACACCATCCATCATCAGCCCGTCCAACCCCATTCTATCCAATCCATCACCGCCTCGGCCAATACAAAAAATGTTCACCGAACCGGAATGTCCACCGTCGCGGGCAGCAACTCGACGTAACTGTCCCCCACCAACCGTGGAACCACCACTTCCAGCTCCACACTTTCTCCCGCCCGCTTCTGGGAGAGAATCTCGCCCACAATTCGCAATGCACCCGCGGTTTGGCCGTCAATCGCTCGGAGCAGGCTGCCTCGGCGCAATCCCGCCTTGTACACCGGGCCGTCCCTTTGAACACGTTCGACGACCAGCGCCTGGCCCACATTCAACCCCAGGCGCTGCGCCATGCGGCTGCTCAAGTCCCCTAACACAACCCCCAGCTTCTGCTCGACAATCTCTCCAAAGGGCACCATCTGAACCGTTACCGAACGTCGCTGCCCACCTCGCTCGACTTCCAGCAGCGCTTTGTGTTCTGGCGTCGCGCCCAAACGCCGGCTGAAGGCTATCAGGCCGTGCGGCGGCTTGCCGTTGAGCGACAGCACTTCGTCATTCGTCCGCAACCCGGCCTTGGCCGCCGGGCTGTCCGCCTGGACCGACCGTACCACCACCCCCTGGCCGCGCCCGGTCCGGAATTGGGCGCCCAGCCAGAGCGAATCGCACAGCTCCGGCGTAAAAAACTCTGAAAGGGCCTCCGACACCTCTTTGACCGGGATGGAGAACCCGACACCGGGAACGCGCTCTCCATGCGGCCCGCGGTAAACGGCGACATTCATCCCAATCATCTGCCCGCGCAAATCGACCAGTGGCCCGCCGCTGTTTCCCGGATTGATAGCGGCGTCGGTCTGCAGCCAATCCTGCACGTTCAAAGGCCCCTCGCCCGGCGCCCGGCGCCGGTTCTTGGAGCTGAGAATGCCTCTGCTGACCGAGCCGCCCAAGCCATACGGGTTGCCGAGCGCCAGCACCGTCTCTCCCAGCAGTAAATCATCATCAGCGGCGAACTTGATGGCCTGGAACTTCTCCCCCGGTTTGCATCTTATCTTCAGCAGCGCCACGTCGCTGTCCGGCGTATAAACAACAATCGGGTCGGCATCGTACTCGCGCCCGTCCCAGAGCTTGACTTGCACCCGGGTGGCTCGCCGCACGACATGGTAATTGGTCAACACGTATCCTTCGTCATCAATGATGACGCCGGAGCCGAGGTTCATCGACTTTGCCTGGCGTGGCGGGAGCTCGTCCCAGCCGTAAAACTGCCGCAGCAGGTCATCATACCAGTCATGATATTGGATGACCCGCTCCGTTGCGATATTCACCACGCTAGGCAGCACCTTTTGAATCGCTCGTACCGTGGCATCATAGCGAATATCCGGTTCGTTTCCCCAAAGAGGGCCGGCCACAAGACAGGCTGCCAGACAGACCAGGGCCGCTACGCCCCGAAAATGAGTTTGCCTCAAAACGCACCGCACAACATAAGAACAGGCAGGCGCGCCGCCCCAACGTTCAAAATCTCTTCCCGAACCCTGATTTGCACTTGGAAGAAGCTGGTCCATGCCTCCCATCTTCTCCAAATCCCGTTCTCTTGGCGAGCCCGGAGCTGTTGCCAGACCATCACTGGGCCAGGCGGTAAAATCGCTGAGCGCCAGAAACGGGTTCGATAACGAGGTTCCGGCCATAGAACTCGACCGCATCCGAAGGAACCTCCACCCAAACCGGCGACAGAAGATTGGTTGTCGATTGCAACGCGAACCCCGATGGATGGGTCGGCCACGACAAGATGAGGCTTCCATCATAGGGCACGGATGATAGGGTGGTGACGATTTCCAGGCTGAAAATCGTGCCGTAGTTGTCGGCGCCGCCCATAGAGGTTGTTCCATAGAGCCGGTTGCCCGATAATACGAGCGTTCCCCAAGGTTTGCCGCCGTCCAGCGCGCTGCCGTTGGTGCTGGTATTGAACGAGTGCAAGAAGGCAAACGCACTTCCGTCGGTCCCCACGGCAAATATCGCGCCGAGGTTTTGTTGTCCAGAGGCAGGCGGGCCGGAAGCAACGGTCCCGTAAAGCGTATTGCCCCACAGGACCAGGCCGCCGCTCATCAGGGCCCTTCTCTCGCCGGTCTGCTCGCTAAAACTGTGCAGGACAGAAAAACCCGTCCCGTCGGTATTGACGGTGTAAACAGTTCCCAATCCGGGCACCGTTCCCGTGGTCGTGCCATAGAGCGTCCTGCCGGATAAGATCAACTCCTGCGGAACTGGTTGGGCACCGTCGGTTCCCCTAAAGGCGCGTAAAGTCTTGAAATCCGTTCCGTCTGTGCTGATGGCGAAGACGGTGCCCTCACCATTCGTCCCGCCTCCGGCGGTAGTCCCATAAAGTTCATGGCCATAGACAATCAGAGAATTCGGGGAAACGCCGTCCTCAGGCGTGAACGTGTGCAGGTTCGTGAAGCCGGTCCCGTCGGTGTTTAGAGCAAAAAGGACACCCGAAGCAGCCATGCCTCCGGACGTCGTCACC
The DNA here is from genome assembly GCA_046703605.1 of Limisphaerales bacterium. GTDB lineage: Bacteria > Verrucomicrobiota > Verrucomicrobiia > Limisphaerales > UBA8199 > JAJYHY01. The sequence continues at coordinate 396 of JBJKSV010000629.1, read as the reverse complement.
CCAAAGAGCCTCTGGCCCGACAAAACCAGCGCTCCAGACGGCGATTCTCCATCATGGTTGGTCCCCCCGAATATGCCCAGTGTAAATGAGTGGAGGTTTGTAAAGCCTGAGCCATCCACGTGGACCTTGAACACCGTCCCGTTTCCTCGACCACCCGGACTGCCGCCTCCCGGAATGCCTCCATCCGAGGTGGTCCCATACAGAGTGTCCCCGGAAAGGATCACCCCGTTGGGCGCGGTTCCATCGACCCCGCCGGAAAACGAGTGGAGATTCGTGGCGAAACTGCCGTCGGTCTTGACGGCAAAAATCTTCCCGCCGACTCCATACAAGGTGTTGCTGGACAGAACGATCGGACCCTCGGGACTTCCGCCTTCCTTTCCATCGAAACTGTAGAGC
>JBJKSV010000628.1:0-3956 GCA_046703605.1 Limisphaerales bacterium | reverse complement strand
TCCTTGAGGTGACGCTCCGTTAGTGCGGTGGGGTAGGTGATAGCCGCAATCTGCCCTTGCTTGTCCAGGACTACCGTGTGCGGTATCCCAACCACTCCGTAGGCTTTGTTCATCGCCTTGTCGGTGTCCAGGGCGATCCACGCCTTGATCGGCCTCCTCTTCAGGAAGGGCTTGACGGTCGCCGCGTTTTCCTCGGTGATGGCGACAAATTGCACCGGCTGGTCCTTGAACTGGTCCGCCAGCTCGTTGAGGTGCGGTATCGAGGCCACACAGGGACCACACCAAGTCGCCCAGAACTCCAGCACGACCACCTTGCCGCGAAGGGATTGCGCATCGAACCTGGCTCCGGGAGGGGCTTGCAGCAGCTCAGTAGCGCGCAAGAGCGGCGGGAAGTCTCCAATTCTGGGGCCACCTTTGGACACGGCCCGGACAGACGTGGAGACAAGAAGGCATGCGAAGGCCCCGAACCACAGCGGGCGAGTTGAGGAGTATTTCATAGGTGGAACACTTTCTTGTTTCAAAACCCGCCCCGGTGGGAAGTTTCGGCCAATAAGGGCCTCCGCTCGGTGTGTGAGTCTGCCCGTGCTTCAAACAGGCGATGAAATTTCTGCTGGAGGGTCCGCGAAGTGGATGTTCCCTCGGCGCGCCGTTTGGCCGCCAGCAGGTTCCGGTTGCGCCTCTTATGAATCGTGACGGGTCAACCGGCTATCCCCACCGCCGGATGTGATGGCGAGGCGGCACCTTCGCCCAAAGACAATCCCGACCGCTTCAAATTGGTCACAGTTTGAGTGGATGCTTCAGTTCCACACTGGCTCCGAAGGTGAAGGTGCCCGGGGCCACTTCATCGCTGAGACTGCCGAGCAGATGGGTTGCCGGAGCGGGATCAAACAGCGGGCAAGCCCGAATACGGTTGATGACCGCATAAGCGATTTGCTTGTCGGCGTCAGGCGCAACCCAATTGAGACCGACGGCACGAAATGTAATTGACAGCTGCCCGAGGTCATTGGGCTTGGCGGCGCCGGCGTTTGGGGAAGCCGTAGACTGGGCGGACTGCCAATTTGGCGACACGCCATAGCGCAGCCTGAATTTGCGGCGGGCCTGCTTATTGAACGTGGTGATAACCTCCGACGGCCCCAAGGAATGCGCCGGGGAGACGGGGGTGGCTGACTCACCCGCGCCTGAGATGGGATTCATGCTGGTCAGTGTCTCGATCCAAATACCGGTTTCGGCCCGAAGGCCGGCGTTGGACTCGATCCCATCCTGGGCATCCATGAGGACGCCCCGCAAGCGGCTCAGGAGATCAGGCCAGACGAAGCGATCATTGAGCCAGCCGGCGTATTGACGGAGTTCCTCCTGAGCGTTCTGTAATTTGCCGTACTCGGTTTGAAATGCCCGGGAGGCCCGCTGCAGGGAGATCAATTGCTTCTCGATCCTGGACTTCTGCTCGTTCTTAACCTCGGCGAGCTGGCCGAACAGAAAACCCAGGGCGACCATCACCAGCACCAGGCTCAAAACAGTGGCGGTGAAGTAAGGCATCTTCCGGCTGAAGGTTTGCCAGCGGAGCGCGCTCTCCGGCATCAGGTTCAACTCGACGGGGCACTGGGCAACTTTGCGGAGTCCCAAGCCGACAACCTCGCCCATCGCGTGCGCAACGCGGGCGAGTTCCTCAAGATCGATGGCGGGACCAATCTCGACGTTGCGGAAGGGATTGAAATACTCGACCGGCATGCCGAGCTTCTCCGCAAAAAACTGCGCCGTATAGGGCATCACCGACGCCCCGCCGCAGAGCAACAATCGAACCGGCGCGGAACCGCCCCGCTGCGCGCGATAGAACTGAATCGTTTGGCTGACCTGGATATGGAGGCGAGTCATAAACTGACGGGCGATCTTCGAGGCCAGCGCCCGGCCCCGGCCCTCCGGTTCTTCATAAGCGCCGCCAAGGCTGACAAAGCCCTCCTCTACCTTGAGCTTTTCCGCCGAATTGAACGTGAGCTTGGCTTCGAGAGCGATGTCCTGAGTAATAGAATTCGCGCCGAGACTGATAGTGCGCCAGAAGACCTTTCCCTTCTCAAAGAAGAGCACGTTGCTGGTCTTCGCCCCAATATCCAGCAGCATCACGCAATCGTCCGGGTCGCCGTAGTTGTATCGAAAGGCATTGCACAGCGCCGCCGGGCCGGCGTCCGCAATCTCTGACTGAAGCCTGGAAGACCGGCTGATGACGGACAGCTCCTCCGCGATGCCGGACTTGATGGCGACCAGCAGGACCTCCGTTTCGCCGCCCTGATTCGAGTTCAGGATCTGGTAATCCCAAACAACTTCCTCAAGCGGAAACGGGATGCTCTGCTGAGCTTCGTAGCGGATGATCTGACTGACCTTGCCCGCATCGACGGGGGGAACGCTAATGAACTTGGAGAAGACATGAAATCCGGGGGCGCAGAGATTGGCGGCTTTGGATTTGATGCCCTTCTCCGCGATGGCCTCCTCCATCGCCCTGATCACAACTGCTTGGCGCGTAGCATCTTCGGCTTCCTCGGCCCGCAGTGGCTTAACCGCGAATTGGCGGAGCCTCAACCCGCCTGCTTCGTTCATGTCGAACTCGGCCAGCTTGAGACTGCCTGCCCCGAAGTCCACGGCCAGAAATGAGTTTGAGTTTCGCATCTGCTCTCCTGTCGTAATTGGTGTCCTGCCAGTGGATTGCGAGCGCCGCCACCCACAACGCCGCTTAACGCAGTCCATGCGGTTGGTCAAATGCAGACCCGGAAATGAAACCAACGCGCCCGGTGCAAAAGGGCATGAGGAACCGGCCCGATTAGGGACTGGTTTTTCAAACGAAATAGCGGTCCGATAGGCGGGTCCAGAGACGCGCGTCAGGCGGCTTTCAGGCGACCTTGCCGCCGCTTTCCTTAACCTTGTCTAGGATGAAACGTCTCAACTCCTCTCCCAGCGGCGCGACAGGAACTGCCAGGTAATTCCACCGTCCATAGGTAAAGAGCAGCAACACGTCGGGAAAGCTCCACAGCTTCTTGACCAGCGACCACTTCATCGTGGAAGTGTGCTCGCTGGTCTCAAAGGTGACGGTCTCCGGCCCCACGCGAAGCACGATGCGGCGGCCGGGCGCCTCCGCGAGAGTCCTGGTGGCCGAGAAATAGTGCCGAACCCACAGAAGAAGATAACCGCCAGCCAAAATTGTGACCACCTCCCAAAAGCCGCTGTCGGTCCCGGTGATCAGGCCGGAGAGCCCAACTCCCAGCAGGACAAGGCACCCAACAATGGAGGGCCCTGCGTGCCGAACCAGGAAACGCCGGACACACAGGCGGGCAAATTCGGGTGTCCATTCGTAAGTCACTTCATGTCGCATGGCAGTCTTCAGACGCCGTTTCTGCTCCTGGCTGGCCTCTTGGCCGCCGCCAGTTCTTATCGTCCTCTGATCCCTTACCAACAACACGTCCGATAGCCAAGCGTTCAGCGCTTCTCTAAAAGGATGGGAGCCCGCAACACGATCGGCGCCTCCGATTGGCATTCCGCCGGCCTTTGCTCTATACTCGCCAACCATGAGTCTGGATGAGGGGACGACCAATCTTTACATCAAGGATTGCGTCTTCACCTTGAATGATAACGGGATTACCGGCGGCACCCAGGACAGCCAGGCGACCGTCGAGTTCTGCGAGTTCAACGCCAATGGCAATACCAATTCCACGTCCTCAGCGCCGACCCACAAGCTCTACATCTCTGGACCGGCGCAAAGGCAGTCCTGTATCAACAGCACGATTGTTGAATGGAAACCCACCATAAGGATTTCACCTTGAAAGGGCTACGGGCTAAGGACCAGTTTCATAAAAGCGCCGGGGATAGTGGCTGGAATTGGAATCCAACAGCATGACGGGCGGATTGGTGTCAACGAACTGCTGGATGGAGGTCCAGTCCACAAGATTGGTTGAGGTCAGAAGGGTGTAACT
>JBJKSV010000627.1:0-3312 GCA_046703605.1 Limisphaerales bacterium | reverse complement strand
GCCTAATGCTCAATGCTCAATGAGATGGGAACGGAGGTCTGAGGTCACTTTTGCTGGTCCTCAACACTCGAGCCGCTGGGCTATTCTCGGGATGCCCCTCCGGGGCAGGAGCGTGGCGACACCACTTTGGCCTGGCGCCCTCGAGGGGTTGGGGCACACCAACCGCAATCGCGCCTCGGTGCTGGAGGGCTTGCTATGGTGCCTGGCGCTGTTGAGCATCATTGTCATTGGGGTGCTGCACACCGCCCGCATGGACCTGATGGTCATGAAGAATTACGGAGATCGTGTTCAGGCGCATTACCTGGCCCTGGCGGGCATTGAAAAAGCCAAGGCCCTCCTCTTCCAGGACGCTCAGCAACGCAGCCGGAGCCGCGTCACCCACAACGGCGCCCTCTACAACGCCCCGCAACAATTCCGCAGTGTCACCCTGGGCCGCGGCCAGTTTAGCGTGTTCCGCCGGGGCCGGATGGATGAGGGCGGGGGCATTATCTACGGCGTCAGCGACGAGGAAAGCAGGCTCAATGTCAACACGGCGTCACCCCAGGAACTGGAGAAGATTCAGGACATGACCCCCGACATCGTCGCGGCGGTTATCGACTGGCGCGACACTGACAACGCCGTCAGCCAGCACGGGGCCGAATCCGATTATTACCTCTCCCGGCGCCCGCCGTACACGGCGCGGAACGGCCCGTTCCAGACCCTTCGCGAGTTGTTGATGGTGCGGGGCATTACGCCGGCGCTGCTCCTGGGACGGGATTATCGGCCAAGAGGGCAAGTCCAATCGTTCGATGACGGCGGCGAGCAAAGTGCCGCGGACTCCCCGGACCGGGGCTGGGCCCCCCTCCTGACCGTGAATTCCGCCATCGACAACGTCAATGCCGCGGGTGAGGACCGGGTCAACGTCCAATCTGCCGATGAATCCGCGCTGTCCGCGGTCAATGGCATCACGCCGGATATCGCCAAAGCTATCGTGGCGTATCGAGGACAACACCAATTTCAGAGCCTGGCGGATCTGCTGGATGTTGTGGCCGCCCAAAACCGTCCCGGCCAGAACGGCCAGCCGAACGAAGGCGGCGAAAACCATGAAGGCCCCCCCAATGAGCCGGGCCCGAATACTCCGGGTTCGAATCCCTCCGGTCCAAAAGTAATCAGCGAGGACTTGCTGACCCAGATCGCCGACGACCTCACCGTTAACTCCAACGACCAACTCCAGGGCCTCGTTGACATCAACACCGCGGGCCTGGAAGTCTTGCAGTGCCTCCCCGGTCTGGACCGGCAGTTGGCCCAGGCAATCATTTCCTACCGCTCTTCCAGCGGCTTTTTCCCAAACACTGCTTGTTTGCTCAAAGTCACCGGATTTACGCCCGCCATTTACAAGCAGGTGGCCCCAAGCGTCTGCGCCCGTTCCGAAACCTACCGCATATTGAGCGAAGGCAAGGTCAAGTCTTCCGGAGCGCGCCAACGAATCCAGGAGATCGTCCACGTCGGGCTGCAGGATGTCACCACTTTGTCCTATCGCGAAGACGACTTATGAACGGCTTTAAACTGCTCAATCAGCCGCCCATCTACATCGAGTTTGGGCACGATTTTGTCCGGTTGCTCAATGGCCAGTCGGGGCGGGAATTCCCGGTCGAGCGCCAACCGGATGGCCGGCTCGCGCCGGCCTCCAGGGAATGCCTCAAAGCTGAGATAGCGGGATTGCTCAAACGTTCAATTTGGCAGCCGCGCACGCGCGCGATCTGCGCCATTGGCGCCAGGGGCGCTTCCCTTCGGCGCCTGGCCATTCCCGCCTCGGCCGGCGCGAATCTTCACCACGTTCTACGGCTGCAGATCGAGGCCGAGTTTCCCCTGTCGCCGGACGACCTGGCTTGGGGCTATCAGCAGCTCGGCAGCGCCCCGCGCCAGCCGGGAGCGAGCCAGGAATTGCTGGTGGCAGCCGTAAAGAAGGAGGTTGTCGAGGATTACGTGGACGTCCTCACGGCCTGTGCCCTCAGCCCCGTCCTCGCGCTCGCCCCGCTCGCTCGGTCGTATCTCTTCCCGCATCCTCCCTCCGGTTGCGTCTTGCTCGACATCGGCCGGAGTTACAGCGAGTTGACGGTTCTCGATTACGCCGGTCCCGTTGCCGTACGCAGCCTGCAATGGGGGGAAGAGGCAATCGTCGGGGCCTTGAAAGCCGCACAAGGAACCCAGCGGACTGAGAATCCCGATGACGCAGGAGCCGATGCGGGCCCCAACCCGCCAGGGAATATAGCTGCCGCGATGGTTCTCGATAAGCTCTCCGCAGCTATCAAGCCTCACACCGCAGGCCGGAAAATCTATATCACGGGCGCCAAGGCGCGAGCCATCGCACCTGAGTTGGCTGGCCAGTTGCGCTTGGATTGCGAACCGGTTGAAACCGCCTTGGGCGAGGGGCGCTCCGCGGCGATCTTCGGCTTGCGGCAAGCATTTGAGAACAATGGTGGCCTGCCTCTCCTGACGCTCCAGGCCAAAGCCGCCAATGGCGCCGCGGCTGTCGCCAGCCCCACGCCGCTCAAGTGGGGTGCCCTGGCGGCCGCATTGGGGCTGGCCGTGCTGCTGCTCCCTCAGGTCGAGGCCCTCGTGCTGAAGCCGGGTCTTTCCGGGCGGCTCGCTGCCCTCAAGGCCGATCGCGCCCGCCTTCCTGTCATCGACCGCGAATTGGACTTCTTGCGCTATCTCAAGCAAAACCAGCCGGACTACCTTGATGCGCTCTACATCTTTGCCAAAACCGCCCCGCCCGGCACGCGGTTCGACTCCCTCTCAATGAACCGGCGCGGCGATGTCTCCTTGCGAGCCAAGCTTCGAACTCCGGATCAGGCCGTCGATTTCCGCTCCAAGCTCGTCGAATCGGGCTTCTTTTCGAACGTGGCCGTTGAAGAGCAAGTTCCCGCGCCTAATCACCAGGGCCTTTCGCTCCGCATGAGCGCTCAAATCAAACCCGCCAGTGAGCGCCTCTCTCTGGCCATTTTAAAAGGCGCGCAGGCACCGGGCAAGAAGGCCTCCACAAACGCCGCTTCATCGAAGGCCTCCGCCAAATCTCACCCGGCTCGTCCTGCATCGGCAAAACCCACCGCACCCACCGGCGGCAAACCCGAAAAACCGAACCTCTAACCCTGGACATTTCATGCCACACAAAAACCGGCGAGACTCTGGAGGTAGGGCGCGCAGTCCTCTGCGCGCCGCCCTCCCCGCAACCCGGCGGCAATCTGCGGTATTGCGGCGCGCAGAGGACTGCGCACCCTAGCCGCGTGTGAAATGATCAAACCTGGCCCATGCGCACATTAACGACTCAGG
>JBJKSV010000626.1:0-4011 GCA_046703605.1 Limisphaerales bacterium | reverse complement strand
TTGTCGGCCGAGCCGTTGTCGATGACGACGATGTCGTAGCCGAAGTTGTGCGCGAAGAGGTCCTTAAGAGCGGAGGCGATGTTCCGCTCTTCATTGTAGGCAATGACCGCTATCAGTGTCTTCATCTGTAGGGAAAGCAAATGGGACATGCGCCCTTGAGCTTGCCTCTATGATTCTGGCCTCTCATGATTCTGTCATCAATGATTCTGTCCTCCCTCGTGGCGGTCGAGGAAGCGGGCTGGCACGCCGACGTAGGTTCCCGGGCGCGTAATGGACTTCGTCACAACCGCGCCGCCCCCAATCGTGACATCATCACAAATGGCCACGTTTGGCAAGACTTGAGCGCCTACCCCTAACACCACCCGATTGCCAATGCTCACCCCGCCCGCCAGATGCACGCCGGGTCCAAGCAGGTTCCAGCTCCCCAACGTGCAATCATGGGAGACGGTGCAGCCCGGGTTTACAACATTAAAGCTGCCCACGACAATGCCGGTTGTAAAGCCGGTCGCGTTGAACACCAGGTTGCCCTCGCCCATCTTGATTCGCTGCCAATCGCCTGTGGCCGACGGGTGGATAAGGTTGGGAAAACTTAGATTCGCGTTCTCCCCCAGGCGCTCCCGCACCCGGCTCTTCAGCGCCGGGCTGCCTATGGCCAGAACCGCCGCCATTGGCCGCTGAATCGTGCAAAGCCATTCATCATCACCCACGACGCGCAATTCGCCAATCACCTGGCCGACACTCTCCGCTTCGCGGCCAACATACCCCAGCAAATTCCACGAGGGCGTAACCCGGTTCACCGATTCGGCCAGAAAAACCGCCTCCCGCCCCAGCCCGCCACACCCGATTACGACCAGATCTTTTGTCATGTTGTCTGGCGCAGCGTCTCGATCACCGCCTGGATGTCTTCCGGTTTGAGGCCCGCGGAACTGGGCAGGCTCAGGGTGGTTTGCCTAAGTTCCGTTGCCCGTTCTATCCGGTAAGCCTGGCAATGGGCAAACGGCCGCTGGAGGTGGTTGAGTCCCCAGACCGGTCGCGACTGGATCCCGCGAGCCGTCAGGCGCCTCATCAGCGCATCGCGGTCACAACCATAAATCTCCGCGTTGACGCGCAACGAACACAGCCAATGATTGTTGCGCGCGTAAGCAGGCAGCGGCCCCAGGCTCAAGCCGTGGATGTTCCGCAGACCCTCGGCGTATTGGGCGTAATGAGCGGTCTTGGTTTCCAGAAAGCGCGGCAACTGCTCCAATTGCGCCACTCCCAGGGCCGCCAGCAGATTCGTGAGCCTGTAATTGTAGCCGACCTCGTTGTGGATGAATCTGAGGTCGTCGTCCTTGGCTTGAGTGGTGAGGTATTTCGCTCGCGCCGCCAAGGCCGCGTCGGAGGTGAGAATCATGCCCCCGCCGCCGGTGGTGACGATTTTGTTGCCGTTGAAGGAAAGACAGCCTAACTCGCCGATGGCGCCGGTATGTTTGCCACTGAACACCCCGGTGGCGTACACGGTGCCCAGGCTCTCGGCGGCGTCCTCGACCACCGCGATTCCCCTCTGACGACAGGCGGAAAACACCGAGTCAAGCGCGGCGGCATTGCCAAAGACATGCACCGGCATCAAGGCGGCGATACGCCGCCCGGTTCGCTTGTTGCGCACGCCGCCCTCGACCGAGACGGTCTCTTGCGCCAGGAAATCCAAGGTCTTTTCGGCATCGAGGCAATAGAAGTCGTCGCAGTCCATGAACAGGGGATAGGCGCCGGTGTAGCGGACGGCGTTGATGGTCGCCACAAAGGTGAGCGTGGGCACAATGACCTCGTCTTCCGGCCCCACTCCCGCCAGAAGCAGGGCGATGTGCAGAGCGGCGGTGCCGCTGGAGCAGGCCACCGCGTGGGCCGCTCCCGTGTAGCGCGCGATTTCCCGTTCGAACCGGTCCACAAAAGGCCCCGCCGAGGAGACCCAGCCGCTGTCCAAACATTCTTTGACGTAAGTCCATTCATTGCCCCCGAGATGAGGGATGGAAAGCGGTATGGGCCGAGGCATCCCCGAACTCCGTCCAACTGGGGGTCTCTCCAGCGAGCCCGCGCTCAGATCATTTGTTCTTGTCAGTGACAATCGAGAATTGAGAATTAACAATCGAGAGTTTGAAATTGGGTCCCGCTTCGGATGGTCCTCGTAGGGGCGGCGTCGCCTCGATTTCGCAGTGGGGACGGATTCGTCGGTGTCATCATGGTTCCCATTTTGTCGTCAATTTACAATTTACAATTCTTAATTCTCAATTAACCTCCCGCAACTCTGATGCGGCCCATCAGGCGGCGAACCGGCCTTCCCGGGCGTCTTCCTGGGCCTTCTGATAATCGCCGGGCTGGCCGATATCCAGCCAATACTCGTGCGACTCGTATTTCATCACCGGCAGGTCGCGCCGCAGCATTTCCTTAATGAGCATGTCCATGCCGAAGTAAGTGTCCTCGGGTATAAGCTCAAAAATCTCCGGACGAACGATATAGATTCCGGCCAGGATGTACTTGATGATATTCGGCTTCTCCTCGATGCCGGTTACCCGGTCGCCTTCAAAGAAGATGTCTCCGAACGCGTAAGGGGTGATGTGCTGCCGCACGACAATTGTCAGCCATGTCTGCCTTTGGAGGGCGAAGCGGTATAAGTCGCCAAAATCTATCAAGCTCAGGATGTCGCCGTTCATGACCAGGAAGGGCTCGGTGAGCCTGTCCTTGAGGAGGGTGAGGGGGCCGACTGTTCCCAGTGGTTTAGCCTCCCGGCTGAGAGTCAGACGCACGCCGTACTGCGAGCCATCCCCGACGAATCGTTCCAGGTATTCGGCCATGTGGTTCGTGGCGAGAAACACTTCATTAAACCCGTGCTTCTTGAGCCGGCTGATCTGAATCTCAAGCACCGCTTTTTCTCCGACGGGCAGCAGCGGCTTGGGAATGGTCTCCGTGAACGGACGGAGCCGTGTGCCCAGTCCACCGGCGAGAATGACGGCCTTCATGCGAGCCTCGGGCGTGCCCGACTGCGGCCGGAATTTGGTTCGTTCATGCTCAACTCTCTTAACCACTTTTGCCGAATGAGGCAACTCCAGACTTCCCACGCCACACCCTCAACCGGTGCGAGGGTGAGGGATGAGGGATGGTGGATGAGGGATGGCGGGTGCGGGATGGCGGGTGCGGGATGGCGGGTGCGGGATGGCGAGTGCGGGATGGCGGATGAGGGATGAGGGATGAGGGATGTTGGTTGCTCGATCTTCCGTGTTGGGTTGCCTCGGGAGCCGCCGAACAGGATCTGCAACAGGGGCCGGCTCCTAAGAGCCTGTTTTAAAATTCGCAGGAAGGGCTTGCGGCGAGGGATTTTGGCCGTGGCCGAGGCGGCGCGCTCCGAGCATCCCCTTGCGGGCTGTAAGGAGCGAGCCAACGAAGGCCACGGGCAAAAGAGCCGCAGCAAGCCCCGGCCAATTTTAAAACAGGCTCTAAGACGGCTGTAACCTGACGGCTCGCTGACGCTTGGTTGACGGGTCGTCTGACGGGTTAACCCGTTGATAATCAACGGCCCTGACGGGTTGACGGGTAAAACGAGGTACCCACCATCCACCATCCCTCATCCACCATCCCTCATCCACCATCCCTCATCCACCATCCCTCATCCCTCACCCCCTCACTCCCTCCTCCCCCGTTCCCGGCGGCCCTCCGGGCAGGGCGAAGGCGGGATCGATGGCGCCGCAGGTGGTGCATTCCAGGCAGCGGATGCAGCCGCTCACGTTCACCTTCTGATCCACCTTCACGCCCACCGAGCAGCGGCTGCGGCAGAGATTACATTCGACGCATTCCTCAGGCTTGAATCGCAGATGAAACAGGCTGAACCGGTTGAACAGGGCCAGGAAACCGCCCAGCGGACAGAAGAGACGGCACCAGGGCCGGTGGATGAACAAGGCCGAGGCGGCAAACGCGACGAGGATGAGCGACTTGAACCAGCTCATCGTCCAGCCATGCCCGGCGGCCACGCTTTGTGCGGCG
>JBJKSV010000625.1:0-3407 GCA_046703605.1 Limisphaerales bacterium | reverse complement strand
TGGGAGGTCACGAGCGCGCCAGCCCGGCTTGAACGGCGCCGGGCGGACGGATTCATGGAGAGCTACGAATTTGAGTTTGATGACGACGGCCGCTTTACCGTCCGCGCCGTTCCACCGGGCCATTACGAGGTTCTTGCGCACTGGCACGAACCGGCGCCGGACGGCAACAGTGAGATCTGTCACGGTGCCTGGCGGACGAACGTGGTCATCCCTGCTCGCGCTCAAGTCGATTTGGGGGAACTGGTTTGGCGGAAACCTCAAAGCAAGGAAGCCAAAGGCGCACGGCGCAAAGCCCGGTGAACGCCACCTCCGGCTGAGGCTTCCCTAAATTTTGCATTTTCGGGCTTGACTTCCTCGCACAATTGTAAAAGATGGGGGCGGCATGAGCGTTAAGCCTACTGAAAAACAGATTGCCAACCTGGGCGCCGGGGAAGCGCAGATCCTGCGACTGGTATGGGAGTTGAAAGAGGCCAGCGCCCAGCAGATTTGGGAGGCGCTGCCGGAGGGACGCGACTTGGCCCCGGCCACAGTGCTGACGGTCCTGAGACGGCTTCGGGAAAAGGGATTTGTGAAATCCCGCGCGATAGGCAAGGCGCATTTCTTCTCGCCGGCCATTCATCCCAAGAAAGTGATTTCGAAATCGGTCGGTGACCTTATCCGGACGTTCTTCGGCGGGGACGCGGTGCCGCTCCTGATGCATTTGGCGGGGACAAATCAGATCGACCAGGACGACCTTCGGAGACTGCAGGAGATGCTCTCGGCCGCCAAGAATCGAAAGGAATGATGACTCCGGCAAGCCAGCGCGTGGTGGAGTGGCTGTGGGCGCAAACCTGGCAGCTTGGGCTGCTGGGACTGGCGCTGGCGCTGGCGTGGAGCATGAGCCGGAAGGCGAGCGCCCATTGGCGCTATCTGCTGGGACTGGTGGTGTTGCTCAACAGCCTCTTGCCTGCCCTGGTGCCGCTCCCGTTGCCGAAGGCGGTGAGGTTGGTTTTGCTGCCAGTGAGAAGTGAGGAGGTCGCGGCGAAGTCCAGGACGAGCGGCGAGAAGTCGATGGATGGGGCTTTGGCTCTCCAACGCTCCGGGCAGGCGAACCCTGCCATGGCGGTGGACGTTCTTGCGGCCATCTGGGCGTCAGGGGCCCTGTGCATGTTGATGGTGGGCGGGACCAAGGCCGTACGGATTCAAATGAGGCTGCGCCGCACCCGGGTGGAACCGGATTTAGGCCTCGAGTGCGAGTTTCTGGACTTGGGTCGCAACATTGGACTGCGGCATCGGCCTAAGTTGTGCCTGCTCAATTCGGCGGGGCAGCCATTTGTCTGGGGCCTTTGGCGCGGTTGCATCTATCTCTCGGCGGCTTTTCCGCGCGGGGGCGGCTTCAGGGAACGGCGGGCGGTACTGGCGCACGAGTTGGCGCACGTCCTCCGGTGGGACGCTCTTGTTAATCTGGTTCAGTTGGTGGCACAGGCGGTTTTCTGGTTTCACCCCGCAATGTGGTGGCTCAACATCCGTTTGCGACAGGAGCGGGAGAAATGTTGCGACGAGATGGCCATTGCGGCGCTGGATGGAGATGCCTCCGCCTACGGGAGGGCTCTTGTTAACCACCTCATCTCCCAATTCAGTCCCGCAGTGCCGCCGTCCTCACTGGCGATTTCGGGACGCGGCAAGGATTTGGAGGACCGTCTGAAGGCAATCCTGCGGCCAGGGCGCGCGTTCCGGTTGCGTCCGAGCGCGCTGGCTGTCGCCGGGGTGCTCATGGCCGCCGTCCTGGTGCTGCCGACTGGTTTTTCGGCGCGGTCGCGCGGAGTAGGTTTGAGGAACGAGCACAGAGCGCCACCGACAATGCTCACGATCGGGGTGGCGGCCTCTGAGGACTGGACCGCGCCCGGGCGCCCTTTCGAAGAGCTGCCTAAAGGGGAGCAATCCATGGGGGAAATGTCATGGGTTATCGGGGGGGTGGCGCCGGTGTATGATGCCGTCCCGATTATGTTGACCGTACATGGCAAATTTCGGAAGTTGCATCTGCTGCATAGCCTGGACGGCGTGGCTGCGGAGGAGACTGTTGTGGGTCATATCCGGCTCTTTTATCGTGATGGTCAGATTGCTCAGTTGTCTGTTCGTTACGGTGAGCAGGTCCGCAATTATCGTTTCAGCCGATTTGAACGGCTGCGAGACCGCGCCAGCGTCATGGCCTGGACGGGAAGCAACCCTGAAACACGTGCCGCCGGCCAGGGGCTTCGGCTTTATGTCACCACTTTTCTCAATCCGCGGCCTGGCGTGGTCGTGGATAGAATCGAATATGCCGCCGCGGCACGGGGCATAACCCCGCTGTTAGCGGCCGTGACCCTCGAATGAATCCATACGCAACCGTTCTAACCCGAAAGATTCTGAACCATGTCCTCTCCCGCTCCCGCCACTCCGGCTTCCAACCCGAGCGAAACCCTGAACCCCTCGGCCATCAAGGCCCTGGCCTCCCATCGCGCCGCGCTGCAAGAGCAGTTGGCGCGCGTCATTGTCGGCCAGTCGGGTGTCATCGATAATGTCCTGCTGACCATCTTCTGCGGTGGGCACGCCCTGCTGGTGGGAGTGCCGGGCCTGGCAAAAACGCTCCTCATCCGCTCTCTTTCGCAATGCCTCTCGCTCTCCTTCAGCCGGATTCAGTTTACCCCGGACCTGATGCCCAGCGACATCACCGGAACCGAAATCCTCCAGCAGCGCGATGGCGCCGCCAAACGCGAGATGGAGTTCCTTCCGGGGCCGGTCTTCGCCAACCTCGTGTTGGCGGACGAGATCAACCGCACGCCGCCCAAGACGCAGGCCGCCATGCTGCAGACCATGCAGGAGCACGAGGTCACGGCGGGCGCCAAAACCTACCCGCTGCCGCACCCCTTCCACGTCTTTGCCACACAGAACCCCATCGAGATGGAGGGCACTTACACCCTGCCGGAGGCCCAGGCGGATCGGTTCATGTTCAGCATTTACTGCAATTATCCCTCCAACGCGGAAGAGAAACAGGTCGTGCGCAACACAACCGGCATGGCGGCGGCAGAGCTCACACCCGTCCTGGATGGGCACCAGATTAGCGAAATGCAGAAGCTGGTGCGCGCCATGCCCGTCAGCGACGAGGTCATCGACTACGCCGTTCGGCTCGCCGCCCATTCCCGCCCGGAAGACGCGGGCGCCCCGGCCTACGTTAAGGAAGTCGTGCGCTGGGGCGCCAGCCCGCGCGCCTCCCAGTGGCTGGTGCTCGGGGCCAAGGCCCGCGCCGCGGTGAACGGGGACTTGTGCGCCGACTACGAAGGAGTGCGGTCGGTGGCTTACGAAGTGTTGCGCCACCGGCTGGTGCTCAACTTCCATGCCCGGACGCAGAAGATGACCCCGGAAACGGTGATCGAGCAACTGCTCCGGGA
>JBJKSV010000624.1:0-6225 GCA_046703605.1 Limisphaerales bacterium | reverse complement strand
CCCGCGTCAAAGCCTGAGAAAATCAATGCCTCGGCCATCCAGGGCACCTGGACGGGGCAAGCGCAGGGAAATGAGGGCCAGGGGACCGCTTCGCTGGTCGTCCGGGGCGATTCCCTGGAATTCCACGGGCCCGACGGGAAGGAATGGTACAAGGCGACTTTTTCGCTCTTTGACACCACGCCGAAGCAGCTCGTGGCAACCGTTACCGCTAGTTCGGTTTCCAGTTTCGCGGGCCAGGCTGCCTACGCGATTTACCGGTTAGAGGATGGCACGCTCACTTTGGCGGGCAATGCGCCGGGGGTGCCGGTCGCGCCTGAGAGCTTCGATGCCCCTGAGGCGCGCAAGTTCGTGTTTACGGAGAAATAGGCCGCCGCTGGTTGGGCGGACTGGATCTGCTCATTGATCAGGAACCCGACCAATTGGGCGCTACTGCGGTCCACGCTCTCCCGCGCCAAGGCCAAGACAGCCCATTGAACTAACTGACCAAACCGAACCACATAACCGTTTATTCTGGCTGAATGGTCACTACTCGGGCGGCATCACCTCCAAGACGAATCTCGAGACGCGGATCTTGGATGAGGTTTCCTACATTTGAGAGTATGCCAAGGTTCACGCCGATGTGATCACCCGCGTAGCGCTCAGTACCGGTGAACGCGCGAAAAGCAATTTCTTATCAATGAGACCGCCCCACTGGGCTTTGGAGCACACGAGCGACAAAGGCTGGCACTACCGTCGTTTCATTCCACTTCAATCGGTAGGTTTTGTCCGAGAGCAACGGCCGGCCGCGCGTGCCATCTGGCACAAGTGCCACTGAGCCGATGAGATCTTCTGAGCCGCTCGCTCGTGACATCAGCAGGTCCCCGGGCTTGATCTCCAAATTGTTTCTGTTTTGAGCGGTGTGGTTCTTCATTGTTTTAGGCGGCCAACTGGGCCCGGCCCGGGCCACTTGGAAAGCCATCGGCAGCGTTTGAAAAACAGGTTCGGTATGTCATAATAAATGGCATGATCAGTCCTTATCCAGCCTGCGGCGGGCGAATCATTGCTGCTGGCCTGTTGTTCAGTCTCCTGGCCGCACGGCCTGAACGGGCGGCAGGCCAAACCAATTCGTACGGTTGGTCCTGGGCAAACCCAGTCAGCGGCCAGTTCTCCACGGCGGCCAACTGGCAGACCGACGACCCGGAATATGAAACGGTCCTGTACACCGATTTCACGGCCACCGCTCCCCCGCCGCCGGGTGAATTTCTGAATTTTATGAACGGCGCCTATACGGTGACGATGTCAGGGGCCACCTCAGCCAGCCTGGTTACTTTCGAAAACGGCCACGCTAATAACGAAGTTTGGAATGTCACCCTTCTCTTTAGCCAGGACTTTCAAGCGAGCCAGCTTATTGGACCGGGGACCAACGAGATCGTTTTCTCAGGAAGCGGCGTTGTCACGGCGTCGAGCTATCTCCCTGGCGGTTCCACCCTGGTGATAAATGGGATAGAATTCGACGCGGTTAACATTCCGCAGGCTTCGATGACAGTGCTTCCCGCCAATCCGCAGGAGGAGGTGCTGGTTACAAACGGCGGCAAGTTCGTCACCGAGGGCAGTGTCAATCTTCATGGCATTACGGTGGAGGGAGGCGAATGGGACCACACCGGCCCGGGCCTGGCGTTTGGCGATTCGCCCCTTTTCCCGGCGACTCCTCAAATCACCGTCGATAACGGCCGTGTAGTCTCTACAGCAATCGAGTTCAACGGGATTGACCTCGCCCCGAGTTTCCACATCACTACCGCCCGCAACAATAGCACCTTGAATATCGGAACATACACCGATGGCGCCGTCCAACTCGAATCCGGAAGCAAGCTGGAGGATCAAGACGCGGCGGCTGGCTCGCCCATCGGTTTCGGGCCAAGGTGCTATGTCAATGACGCCCAGTGGAGCGTGGTTGGGACGTTGCACTTGAACGATGGCTCAGGCATGCTTGTGACCAATGGCGGCTCTCTCTCGGCTGGGTCCATGGACTTTCCTGACACCAATAGCCTCGGCGCACTCACCGTCGTTGGCGGTGGGAGTTCTGCTTCCTGCACTGGCTCGCTTGAGGGAGTGGCTGTTCTCCAAGCGGCTAAGGGCGGCGTGCTCAATCTTGGGAGGGCAGATTTATACCCCGGGTCTAGCCTGACCAGCGACGGTCCGGGGGCTTTTGTGGAAAGCGGCGGCGCCATTAGCGGCACCAACGCCAGCTTGTCAGCGGCCGACGGCGCGACATTCACCGCCAACAACGTCTCGTTGACCGGCGGCAGCGTATATCTTTCGTCACCCAAGACCACCCTCACCGTGGGAGGAACTCTGAGCATGGTGGGGGCTTCGTTTACCGCTAACGGAGGCGCCTCCGCCAACATTTCCACCGCTGACTTCGCCAACAACACCTTCTCGCTCGACGGCGCCGGTTCAGTTGCGCAATTCGACACGTTGAACTTAGGCTCGGCGCCGGGCTCCGTTGTGGGCACGGTAACTGGTGGTGCAATGATGGCGAATAGCGCGGGCGGCTCGCTGGACATTGCTCAGGCTGGAGGAAGCAGCGCTCGCCTGGCTGTCGCCTCTCAGTCAAGTTTGAACATGCTCGGCACTTGTTACGTGGGTGATGCCGGAAGTGGGAGCCTTTGGGTGCATGGCGGCAGCCAGGCGACAATCGGCGGCTCCCTTGCGGCCAAATTCGGGATCGGCAACCAAGCCGCCGGCGCGGGGACTGTCACGGTTAGCGATCCTGGCTCATTCTTGCGGACCGGAGCGCCCTTAGTGGTGGGAGTATCGAGCACGGGTTCGTTCTCTGCGACCAATGGGGCCTCAGTGCTCAGCGACATTGTGGACTTGGGCGGCTATCCGGGTTCGAGTGGAACTCTCCTGGTGAGCGATCCGGGCTCCGCTTGGGTGGCAAGTAATAACCTCTTCGTCGGGGGCACCCCTTCCACCCAGCCCGCTGGCGTCGGCACGCTGGTCGTTCAAAATGGCGGCACTCTCCGGGCCGGTCCACAGCTCTATGTTTCGGCTTCCGGCCTGGCCAGCGTAGCTGCAGGTGGACAAGTGGCGATTGGGACTGGCGGCTTCGGCGTGGCTGGAACTCTGGTCGTGAGTCGAGGAGGCGAGCTTTTTGGCAAAGGCACTGTGCGCGGTCAGGTCGTCATCGCCCCAGGGGGAATTTTCGCTCCCGGGGACAGCCCCGGCATCTTCACCATTCAAGGAGATTACCAGCAGCAAGCGGGCGGCGAGTTGGACATCCTGGTTGGAGGGAACACGGCCGGCGCCGGCTTTTCCCAGGTTAATATCAGCGGCACGGCGTCGTTGGGGGGGACGTTAAATGTGGTGCTCGTCAATGGATACCAGCCGACCGCCAGTCAAAGCTTTCCAATCCTGCTAGCGACCAACGTGAGCGGGACATTTTCCCAAGTCAATGGGGCCTCGATCAGCTACAGTCCCAACGGCTTGACGCTCACCGCCGTGACCGGCGTGACCGCCCCGCCCGTGTTGACCATGCAATCGCTGGGACCAAACCTGGAAATCTCTTGGCCTATGACAGCCCAGGGCTACAGCCTGCAAACCACCACCAATCTCACTATAGGCGATTGGACCAATGTCCCAACCAGCGGCAATGCCTTCGTCACCCAGCCCGGCGATCCGGCCTCCTTTTTCCGTCTGAGCCAGTAGGCCGCAGGGGCCCATCAGTTTTAGCGGATCGGCAAACAAACCATGGTGGCATCACCCGCGTAGCGCTCAGTACCGGTGAACGCGCGAAAAGCAATTTCAATGACTCATTTCCTGGCTCTGCTAAAGTGGCGGCGCAACTGGCGCGGAGTCCATTTTCACGGGCTCTGAGCCGAGAGGCCGCCAGCGGAGGATAAACTATGCGTTACGAGAATTCAGGTTCAGTTCGCGCGGTTCTGGCACTCATGCTGGGAATAGGCTTGCTTCCTTATGCAGTTAACGCCTTTCTCGCTCCCTCGACGAGGCGATGGGGCATCACCTCGGTCTCGGTTCAGGGCACCAACCTCCTCTTCGTGGCGGTTATTCCGCCAGGCGTCCCGCACCTCGCAGTGCAACTGCGCCCATCCCTGAAGGCGGCGTGGGTTGAAGGGGGCTTTTTGGACGTGCCGCCGGGGACTGAGGAGATTAGCTTCGCCGTCCCGAAACCGCCAAGCGCGATGGCGTTTTTCAGGTTGAAGGCCATTGGAATCGCGTCCGGCGCCACATTGGTCTCCGATGATCTCCAATACGTTGCAATGCCGACGCTCAGATCGACCCTCGCGGATAGCGGGGATGCCGTCTTCCATTTCAAGGGACTTGTGGACGGTTCGGACAGAATCCTGATCACTCGGCAGGGGGCTTTCTGGCACCACGTGAATTGGGCGTGGCCGCTGGACCCGGTCACCGTCAATGGTGTCCAATGGAACCCTCAAGAAAAGAATTACCTGACCACCGTGGGGAGTCCTGGATTCCTGCCGGAGGGCTTCTCGCTGGAATCGGCCAGGCTGGCGACCATTCAGGGGCGAGACGTGGTGGCAATGGAACGTGCGAAAGGCGCGCTGGTGGTCTATCTGGACGATACACCCGTGGGGCCGGGTCTTTACGAGTTCGAAATCCATTTCCCGCCTGCCCGGACCCCAGCGCCGCAGGAGACAGGCGGGGTTGCGGCGTCTCTCAGAATCGCCGCTCAAGTCGATGGGAGTGATTGCATCAAGATTACCCCCACGGAAGCATTCTGGGAACATCGGTCCTGGGCGTGCCCGAAGGAGGTTGTCCTTAACGACATCCATTGGTCTCGGGCGGATGGAAACGTTCTCAAGAACGAGGGGGCGACCGCCTTCCTGCCAGCCGGGGTGGATTTGTCCACGGCGAGGATCGCGGGACGGAAAGGGCGCGACCTGGCGACCATGTGGGCGGACAAGAACGCGGTTTGGGTTTGGTTTGCGGATAACTCCAATGGGACGGATGCTTATGAACTGGACATTTCGTTTGGGCAATAGTCGCAACTTGAACGGGTGTCCTCACTATTGACACAACGGGAATTGTTGTTGGGCCGGAGGCCGGGCTGCGGGCGTGCCGTACGGCAGGTTCGGTACGTATGTCCAACTGCCCGTATGGAGCCGCTGCGCAATCCACTTCAGGCTCATGGTTGCCGCCTGCCTCAGGCTTCTGGCAATGCTGACCTTTCGCTCGTCCCATTTGCCGTGGGGGCGTAGGTCCTGCTCGGCCCACCCCAGGCGCCCGAGTTCGGCCCGGACGACGCGCTCGGCCCCTTGGATGTCGCTCTGTTGCCGCTCCGCACCGTAATTGCTCCGAACCCACAAACCAGCCAGGCGGGCCTCAGACCTGTAGCAGCCGACACCAGGAGGCTCCATATTCATCACCGGCCAAGGGAAGCGACCAGAGCCTCCTGGCGTCGGCCGCTGCATCACTACGGCACGTCCAAAAACTCACCCGCGTAGCGCTCAGTACCGGTGAACGCGCGAAAAGCAATTTCTTATGTGCAGCCTTCAACCTTTGACATGCTCACAGGTGCAAGTCCTGCCTCGGCAATGGGTGGTTGGGCCGAGTAGTGATTCAGGCAAAGAAGGGAAGGTGAGACCAACGGCCCGCGAGGGCAAAGACCGGACCGAGCAAGCCGAACAGGCCCAAGCGGGACGGAGTTGGTCAGACTGGCGCATCAGGCCGTAGTAGCGATGGGAGGCGCGGGGATAATAAACCGTGCTGAGCCAAGGGCCTGTGGGCCCAGCCGCGACCCGAAACGCCCGGACACTGGGCCGGGCATCGAAAGGGCCGCCAGGGCGGCGTCAAACGAGGCTGTTAACGGCCTCGGAAGGGCGCAGCCGGAGTGGGCTTGCGCTTCCAACCGTATCGGAAATGTGCCGCGCCACATTTTACCGGGGAAAACTCGCCGTACGGGATGATGAGAGGGGGTGGAGGAAACGTCGGCAGGATCTGGCGGCCATTTGCCACGGTGCTCGAAAGGGCAGATACGATGGAAGCCGCTGGTCTAAACCGGGCGCGCCTCCGCTCCACTCGACCAATTCGGGCTGCATTATACCTGGGTTATTTATTCCAACGTGGCCTTTGAAGAGGCCTCCATAGCGGCCTCGCAAAAGCTCGCGGCGCGAATCTCCGCCGTCCGTTCGGGGAATTGGCAGGCGGCCAGGACAATCCGGAAGGGCAAACGCCCCTGGTTTGCGCTGGCCCCGATCGGCCCGC
>JBJKSV010000623.1:0-2756 GCA_046703605.1 Limisphaerales bacterium | reverse complement strand
GTACCGAATACAACTTCATGTCACAACTAACGACCCAAGCTCAGCGACCCGGCCCGCGGGACGCCACGATTGCAACCGCGACGCTCATGCCGGGTTCGCTGCAGCGTATGGTTGAACCGAGCCGCTGAGGCGGCAGCCTGGCGGTGGTTGAAGGCTCCTTCCAATCTCATGCCTCCGGTCCTTTGAGAGTTCTTTTTGCCGGGAAGGCGCCCGCACTCACGGGCATACTTCCCAGCTTATGAATAATAAAACTACCTATCCCTCTATCTCTCAATTCCAACAACTCGTCGAGCTCAAAGATTACCGCCCCGCCACCAAAAAGGAATACGTCCGTTACGTCCGCAAGCTCGCCGAACATTTCCAATGCGATCCCGCCTCACTCTCTGAAGACCAGCTCCGCCAGTACTTCCTCTTCCTGCGCCAGCACAAACATTACAAGGCCGCTCCCATGAAGGCCGCCAAGTTCTCCCTGCGCTCCTTCTTCCTCGACTTGCTCAAGCGCACCGGCTGGACCGTCTTCAACGAAGTGCGCATTGCCGAGCCTCACGTCCTGCCCCTGGTCCTCTCCGACGACCAGGCCTGGAAACTCCTGGACGCGGTGCGTGAACCCCGTTTCTCCACCTGCCTGCGTCTCATGTACCATTGCGGCCTGCGCGTCAGTGAAGCCGTCCGCCTCCAGCCGCGCGATGTTCACGGGCGTGAAAACCCGCCCCGCCTTCACGTCCGCGATGCCAAGGGTGCCAAGGATCGTTTCGTACCCATGGCCCCGGAAATGGTTCAGGAACTGCGCGATTGGTGGCGCACTCATCGCAATCCCCAATTCCTCTTCCCCTCGCCCGGCCGCGGCTGGGCCGATCGCACCCAGTCCCTTTCCCAATCCATGGGCCGTTCCATCGCCCCTATGAGCGTCTCCTCCGTTCAGATGGCTTACCGCCTGGCTCGCGCCGCCGCCGCGGTCAACCCCGCTTCCACCACGCATACCTTGCGACACAGTTACGCCACGCGCCTGGTCGAACTGGGCATTAACCTTTCCCAGATCAGCAAGTACCTGGGTCATGAATCGGTCCAAACCACCGTCATCTACACCCACCTGACTGCCGTCAGCGAAGCCAGGACTCAAGCCGCTCTTAAAGCCCTCTACCGCCGGCCCAAAGCGTAACCACTTCCCGTGGTTTCTCTGGCCGACGTCTTGCGCCGCCATTGGCCGGCGTACAAGCAGCGGTTTGGCTCGCGCCTCCTGCCTTCGCATCAGCGCGCGGTCCAGGCCATTCTCTCCTGCCGTACTCCGGCCCTGGGCGGACAGCTCTACCGCTGTGATTGCGGACGCCACGAATTTGTTTATCACTCCTGCAACCATCGGGCCTGTCCCCAGTGCGGCCACGCCGACGCCTCCCATTGGCTGGAAAAACAACGCCGCCGTCTGTTGCCAGTCCCTTACCACCTGGTCACCTTCACCGTCCCGGAACAATTACGCCCCTTCTTCTACTCCCACCAACTCATCCTCTACTCGCTCTTCCTCCAACAATGCGCCCATGCCCTGCTCGAGGTCGGGCGCGACCACAAGGATCTGGGCGCCCAGCTCGGCCTATTGGCCGTGCTTCAAACCTGGACCCGCGATTTGCGCTTTCATCCCCACGTCCACTGCGTTGTACCCGGCGGTGGTCTCTCTCAAAATGGATTGCGCTGGGTCCGGCCACGTTACCCGGACCATTTCCTGCCTGACACCGTTCTGGCCCTGCGCCTGCGCACTCGCTTTAAGAACACGCTCAAGAAGGTGCATCCCCAGCTCTTTGCCGCCATCCCCGCCAAAGTCTGGGCGCTCAAATGGGTCGCCAACATTCAACCCGTCGGCTCGGGCGAACCGGCCTTGAAATACCTGGCCGCCTATGTCTATCGCACCGCCTTGAGCTCCGAGAAGATCCTCTCCGACGACGGATCTCACATCACCTTCGCTTACCGCGACAACACCGGCCAGCGCCAGACTGCTTCGCTCACGCCCCACGCGTTCCTGGACCGTTTTCTTCAACACGTTCTGCCCCGTGGTTTTCAACGCATCCGTTACTTCGGCTGGTTAAGCCCCGCGGCCAAAACCCGCTTCGAACGCATCGCCGCCCTGCTCGATTGGAAGGCCCCCGCGCTCAAGCCCCCCTCCCCGCTTCCCGCGCCGACCTGTCCCTGTTGCCAAAAACCCATGTTCCTGTTCGCTCGATTGCCCCGGGCTCCGCCACCCGACACCTCGTGAACACTTCAGCCTTCCTACACCTTTGCCTGATGCGCCAAACTGGAGAAGCCCACCGACGCGATCCCAAGCGGTGTGCTCTGGCATCAGTCCATCGCGCCTCAAAGCGGCCTCCGGGCGGCTTCCAATCTCGTAACAACGACTCTCGGCGCACAACACCGGCCAGTGACAGGAAAATCAACCTCCCTCAAGCCACTTTAATGCGGCGGCTCCTGTGGAAAACCACGCAACACAGCACAAAAGCAAAAGACAACTGACTGGGTCATTCGCAGGGCTCGCCCCGTGGGAGAAAGCCTCTCAGCAACAGCAGAAATCGTGGCGACCTTCTCCCTCGGGGCTCGTTCAACCCCGGATAGCATTGGCGCTCCTTCGCTCCGCTCACTCGGCCAATGCTATCTTTTTTCGTTAGACTGCATCTCGTTTCGGTTCATGCCATCCTTCTCCATCACAATGCTGACAACATGCACCGTTGGACTGGCCAGTGCCGCGACACATAAAACACTCTCGGTCAATGCCG
>JBJKSV010000622.1:0-8062 GCA_046703605.1 Limisphaerales bacterium | reverse complement strand
ACAGGCGATGGATATTGGTCAGAAACAAGTTCCCGGTCGGGCGCAGGCTGCGCACCTCGTCCTGGATATGAAGCGTGAGCTGGAAATCATCGCGCCAGTTCCGTCCCTCGTGGCCGTTGGGCGGCAGGATCGGATCGGTGAAGAAAATCCTCAGCCCATCGAAGTCGGCCCGGAGCCGGTCCAGTACGATGATGTTGGGCGCAACCACCAGGAAATTGCGCGACAATTCCGAGCCGGCCTCATAAAGCTTGTGGAAAAAGCTCCACGCAATCAGGAGTGAGAGCACTTTCGTTTTTCCCGCACCGGTGGCCATCTTGACGACGTATCGCGGCCACTCCTCGGGAAACATCCCGCTGGACACCGCCCCCGAGGCA
The DNA here is from genome assembly GCA_046703605.1 of Limisphaerales bacterium. Classification (GTDB taxonomy): domain Bacteria; phylum Verrucomicrobiota; class Verrucomicrobiia; order Limisphaerales; family UBA8199; genus JAJYHY01. The sequence goes on along the minus strand of JBJKSV010000622.1, from coordinate 7,688 downwards.
TCAAAGCGCAGGAGGTCGTACTTGCCGCAGGCCTTGCACACCTCGTAGAGCCAGATGACCGTTTCCACCGCCTCGCGCTGGGCGAAATAGTAGCGGAAGGTGGAGAGGGACCCGTCGGCGTTTTCGGTGAGGTGCTCCGTATCGAACCAGTGCAGGAGCAGCGCCGCGGAGGTGCCGGAGGCGCCTGGGTAACCCTTGTCGCGCCAGACGCACACCTCTTGGCGAACCTTGGCGACCAGGGGCGGCAAGAGCTTTTCATACGCCGTGCTGCGCAGGGCCTCGTCGGCGGGAAACCACCGCTCGTGCGGGACCAGCGGGGCGTATGGCGAGGTTGGAAACTTAGGGTGCAGTGCCATGCGATTCTTCCGCCAAGCCTAGCGAACCGCACCCTTTCGCAAAAGCACATTCTTCACGCCATGAAGATGTCAGCCAATGATAACGCCCTCTAACGGGTTGCCTAACGACTTTGACCTGGCCTAAGTCCTTGACCATCAACGGCTCTAACGAGTTGACGGCTCAAACAGGGGGATGCGCCACCCGCACCCGCCTCGATCCGCCGCCGACCCAGCGCGCACCCACCCGCCCCTGGCTTGACAGAGTCCTCGAGAGGCGGTCTCCGGAAACCTGCAGAAGGCTGTGGAAGGCTGCGGAAGGCTGCAGAAACCTGCGGAAGGTTGAAAAGCGCTCCGCTATCTGCAAATCGCAAATCGAAAATCCCGGCGCTTTACGGCACTTTCCAGCACCTGTTTCAATCCTGCCCGGAGGCCTGGCGGATGAAGGAAGAGAGGTTGGCGCGCAGCTTTTCGAGATCGGGGGTGTTGAGGTACATCATGTGGCCGGCGTTGTAGGTGTCGAGCGTGATGTTCTTGCGCAATGCAGGAGCCAGCCGCATGTGGTCGAGAGTATAACGCACTGAAAACCACGGCGTGGCAAGGTCATAGCGGCCGCTGGCAATATCGACGCGGAGGAACGGGTCGCGGGTAAGGCTGTCGGCGAGGACGTCGGCGACATTTAGATAACCCATTTGGCGGCCCCAATTCCAGGGCTGAACATTGGTGAGGATTTCATAAGGCAAGTTGCTCTTGTAATTGAGCTCGCGGCGCACGTAATCATTGAAGGTGGAAGCGAAGACGCTGGCGACGGCGTCATAACTGGGATCATATTCCATGCGTCCAGCCAGCGGATCACGGATATAGCCGGTGTAACGGGCGTCGTAGCGGCCAATCACGCGATCCTGGTCGCGCAGGAGCCGCGCGGCAAAGCGGGATAATGATACGCGGAGGTTGGCGCGTTCGATGTAGCGCTGGGGCAAGCCGGTGAAGCGGGCTAATTGCTTGGCGATGGCGTGGCGCTGGTCGCGAGTCAGGTCATCGCCACGGAGCAGGGCGTCATTGTAGTCCTTTTGAGCAAAGTCTTTCGATTGGCGCATGACCTCGGCCAGGGAGAGGTCCTGGAGGTCCGGCGGCAGCTTATGGTGGTACCACGCGGCAGCCGTGTAAGTCGGGAGGTAAAGCACATACGGCAAGTCGTTCCCGCGATCGAAGGAAATCGTTTCAAAATTGAGTACCGTTGAGAGGAGGATGATGCCATTAACGTTCATCAGAAGGTGGTTGTGCAATTCGCCGCTCAAACCGGCTGCGCGCGTCGTGCCATAGCTCTCACCGATAATGAACTTGGGCGAGTCCCAACGCAGATTCCGGGTCGTGTAGAGCCGGATGAAATCTCCCACCGAGCGAATGTCCTCCTCGACGCCATGAAATTCCTTGGCCTCTTCCGGTTTGGCGGCGCGGCTGAAACCGGTGCTGACGGGGTCGATGAAGACGAGGTCGCTGAGGTCCAGCAACGAATACTGGTTATCGACAAGCCGGTATGGCGGGGGATAGGGGGTGCCATCTTCTTTGAGGCGAACTCGGCGGGGGCCTAGCAGGCCCAGGTGCAGCCAGACCGAGGAAGAGCCGGGACCGCCGTTAAAGGCAAAGGTAATCGGGCGTTTAGTGAGATCCTTTACCCCATCCCGCGTATAGGCGATGTAGAAAATGGCTGCGGTGGGTTTGTCTTGCGCATCCCGCAGGACAATCCGTCCGGCGGTCGCTGTGTAGTCGATTCGCTCGCCCATGATCTCCACACTGTGGTGGGTCTTGACCGCGATCTCGGTCAGTTTCCCGCTCTCAGACTTCTCCTTAGAGGGTTCAGGCGACGTCTTTTCTTTGGCCGGTTCCGCGGCCTGCTTGGAGTGTGGATTTGGGGGCCGCGGGTCTGAGGCAAATGAGCTTGAAAGGCAAGCCCAGCCAAAAAGACAGGCAAGCAGAAAGGAGTTCAGATTGGCGATTCGCGATTTGCGGCTGAGACATGGGGCTCCAGATACAGGATGCAAGCCGCGTCTGAATACCTCTGAACGGGAGTCTGAAAGCGCTTTCACGGAGCAGAGTCTCGCACCCCGCAATGGCGGCCACAAGTTAAAAGCGACCTATGAATTGACATGCTGCCGCTTTTTTTGTCTTATCGACCAGGACTAATCAAGAAACGTCAATATACTATGCAAGGCCACATTCCTTTGCGACACCAAACTGAGTCTCTCTGGCGAGTGACCGCCTTGATCTCGTTGCTCCTGGCAACCTCGCAATTCCGAGGCGCGACGGAGTCCAGCAAGATGACGGTCGCGCCCGAGTGGGCCGTATTCGAACGAACCTTCAAGAGCAGTGTCGAGTACTCCAACGCGCTCCAGGATGCCACACTGCAGGTGCTCTTCACCTCACCTCAGGGCCAGACCAATCTGGTCTATGGCTTCTGGGATGGCGGCAGGACTTGGAGAGTCCGCTTTGCGCCTGACCAATTAGGGCGCTGGACATACCGGACGATCTGTTCGGATTCGAGCAACGAGGGACTCCAGCACCAAACCGGGGAATTTCTTTGCACAGCCCCCGTGGGGGAGTCGAAGCTGAGCAAGAACGGGCCGGTCCGGGTCGCGCACGATGGCCGCCATCTGGAGTATGCCGATGGGAAGCCCTTCTTCTGGATGTGCGATAACGCGTGGGATGCTGCGCGGGAATCGGGGTGGCTGGACTGGGAGATTTATACGGTCGCTCGCCAATACCAGAGTTTTACCGCGATTGAGTGGACGGTCGCACCCGGTCCGGACGAGAAAGGTGAATCCGCCCTGACCGGCTTCAACGATCATATCGGTGTCAATCCCGCCTTTTTTCAGCGCCTGGATTCGAAGATCCAGTTCATGAGCCAGGTCGGGTTGGTGAGCGCGATCATTCCCTTCTGGGAAGCTCAATTCGACAAGGCGGCCGGTCTGGCGCTGCCGGATGACCAGATCGCCCTGTTCCTTCGCTACGTCGTAGCCCGATTTGGCGCCGAACCGGTCGTCTGGGTGCTGCCCTTCGATGACGCCTCTCCGCAAAAGCAGGCCCAGCGGTGGCAAAAGATCGGCTCCGCCGTCTTCGGGGCAGACCAGCGCGCGCCGGTCATGGTCTATGCCGGCACGAATGCAGACGTAGTCCGAACGCTTGGCGATCAGCCTTGGGCCAGTATCATCGGCTATCGCGCGGAGCCTGCCCCGGCGAACGGCGCGAAAGAAAAGAAGGCGGTGGATGTCCCCTTCCTGAATGAACTCACCAACGCTCCGGTTCACCCACTGATCCCTCTTGTCTTTTCCGAATCGGAAACCCCTGGCAGGGTTATTCAGGCCCTGACTGCCGACCAGGTGCGTCACACGGCATATTGGAACCTGCTGACGAAGCTGCCGATAGGACTCGGTTATGAAACGCGTGACATCGCCGGGTGGAATCTGGCTACGGAACCGCAAAACCCGGATGTGCCGCTCTGGAGGTGGTCCTTGTTTACCTCCGCTTCCAGACAGATGTCTTTTCTGAGCCAGCTCATGCAGACGATCGATTTCTGGCGATTGGCGCCGACCCCGCAGATTCTCGGTACTCGAACCGAGACCGGCGCGAAGCAAACAAGCGATTTGGCCGCCAGTACCAAGAACAAAGACCTCGTCGTCGTCTATCTTGCTGAGAGCCGAATGCTTGAGTTGTCCCTGCTGGATGTCCCGCGCTCCTTCCGAGCGGTTTGGTTCAATCCGCGCACAGGCGAAACGACCCGAGCGGGAGCCGCCACGAACGCCAAGACCTGCCGGTTTTCTCCGCCCGAGGCTGGAGATTGGGTGTTGGTGCTCAAAGGGGCGCCGCAGGAATAAACATCCAGCTCTTGACTTTCTACCTGAAAGCGCCGATTTTGGCCGGGCCTCAGGGTGCTGCGGTACAATTTCCCGAAAGAGCTTTACATGACCCCGGCGAAAAATTAGAGTTTATAGTCCTTTTGATCAGAAACTATATGGAAGCAAAGGCGAAAACGATAGATGATTTCAAATTGCACGAGCGGGACACTGGTTCGGCTGACGTGCAGATTGCGTTGCTGACGCAACGCATTAATCATCTGACGGAGCATCTGCAAAGGAATAAAAAAGATCATAGTTCCCGCCGTGGGTTGCTAATGATGGTCGGCCAACGTCGCCGCCTCTTGGATTATCTCCACAATACCGACGTAACTCGATATCAGGCGGTGACTCGCAAGCTCAAGCTGCGCAAGTAGCCTCGCCGCACTCCTCAAGGGCGATACGCCCCGGTTGGGATGCGGTGTTTTGCTTAAATTGAGCCGCGGAGCGCGAGCGGTTCGGTTTTCGGTTTAAACCTTCGCGCGTAAGAGGAAGGCCTCGGAGACGCTGAGTGATTTCATTCAGTCCCGATCGATTTCGGGATTCACTGAAGTTCCTCGGTGGCATCTGGGGCCATACATGGTATGTCAGAACAAGCCAGCGTCCCCGTGGGGGACAAGCAGATTATTATTGAAACGGGCAAACTCGCCAAACAAGCCGATGGGGCTGTTACGGTGAGATTAGGCGAAACCATCGTTATTGTCGCTGCCGTAGGCGCGACCAAAGCCAAGGAAGGCCAGGACTTCTTCCCTCTGACCGTGGACTACCGCGAGAAGGCGGCCGCGGCGGGGAAGTTTCCTGGAGGCTATTTCAAACGGGAAGGACGGCCTACCGAGAAGGAAATCCTGACTTCGCGATTGATTGACCGTCCCGTTCGCCCACTCTTTCCCAAGGGCTGGTACAACGAAGTGCAGGTGCAATCGATCGTCCTGAGCGCCGACGGCGAGAACGATCCGGACATCCTGGCGGTTGTCGGGGCCTCTGCGGCGCTGATGGTCAGCGATATTCCCTGGGCCGGGCCTCTGGGAGCGGTGCGGGTGGGCCGCGTTAACGGCCAGTTTGTCGCCAATCCTACGCATAGCCAGATGCATGAAAGCGACCTGGACTTGATCTACGTCGGCAACGAAACCGACTTGGTCATGTTTGAGGGCGCGGCTGAGGAAATCAGCGAGGCGGACTTTAACGCCGCTCTCAAATTTGGCCAGGAGGCAATTCAGCCGATGGTCGCTGCCCAGAAGGAACTGGCGGCACGCGCCGGCAGGGCAAAGCGTGAAATTACTCTGAACGTTGTCCCTCCCGAGATTCTCGAAACGGCAAAGCAACTTGCCGGTGATCGCATCGTCAGCGCCCTGCTCACGCCGGCCAAGCTAGCCCGAGAAGCAGCGGTCACCGCGTTGACCGACCAAATCGGCAAGACTTTGGTGGAGAGGTTTGGCGAGGAGAAGGTCACCGAGTTCACGCTTAAGAGCGCCTTTTATCATATTCAAAAAGAAGCGGTTCGCGCCCTGATCATGGCTCAGGATAAGCGGCTGGATGGCCGGAGCTTGGAAGAAGTGCGCCCCATCTGCAGCGAAGCGGCCCTAATGCCGCGTGCTCACGGTTCGGCCCTCTTCCAGCGGGGCGAAACTCAGGCCCTGGTGCTCTGCACCCTCGGCACAGGCGAAGACGCCCAGGAATTCGATGCCTACACGGGCGGCGCCAGCGAAAAGAAATTTATCCTCCATTACAATTTCCCCAACTTTTCCGTTGGCGAAACCGGGCGCATTTCCGGCCCGGGCCGCCGCGAAATCGGGCATGGCGCCTTGGCCGAGCGTTCGCTCGAACCGATGGTGCCCATCGACAATTACCCCTATTCCATCCGCATTACCAGCGAGATCATGGAGTCGAACGGCTCGACCTCGATGGCAACCGTTTGCGGGGGCTCTTTGGCCCTCATGGATGCCGGCGTGCCAATGGAACGTCCGGTGGCGGGCATCAGCATCGGCCTGTGCACCGAGCATGATGAAAACGACCGCATCACACGCCACAAACTCTTGACCGACATCATCGGCTGGGAAGACGCTTTTGGCGATATGGACTGCAAGATCGCCGGAACCGAGAAAGGCATTACCGGCTTTCAACTCGACCTGAAGCTCCCGGGCGTGCCGCACGAGATTATGGCCGAGGCTGTCGAGCGGGCGCGCGTGGCCCGCTCGCTCATCCTGGTCGAGATGGCCAAGACCCTGTCCGGTTCGCGCACGGAACTGAGCAAATATGCGCCGCGGATTGAGACTCTGAAGATCAATCCGGAGAAGATTGGGGCGCTCATTGGTCCGGGCGGCAAGAACATCAAGAAACTTGTCGAAGAATCCGGATGCGAAATCAACATTGACGATGATGGCACGGTCAACATCTACTCCGTCTCCGAGGAGGGCATGAAGATAGCCCGCGACGCGATAGCGGGCATGACAGCCGAGGCGGAGGTGGGCAAGACGTATCGCGGCAAGGTCGTCACCATCAAAGATTTCGGCGCCTTCGTCGAGTTTCTTCCGGGCAAGGACGGCTTGGTTCACATCAGTGAGTTGGCCAATTTCCGCGTCAAGCAGACCGAGGACATTGTCAAGCTAGGCGATGAAATTCTGGTCAAGTGCCTCGGAGTCGATGAAAAGGGCCGTGTGCGGCTCTCACGCAAGGCGGCGATGGCCGACCGCGACCGAGAAATGGCGGCCGGATCGGATGCCGAGACATCGCCCGAATCGACCGAGCGTTTGGAACGGCCTGAGCGGCCCGATCGACCGGAGCGCGGCGAGCGTGGCGAGCGAGAGCGCCGCGAGGACCGAGGCGGCCGCGGGGACCGCGGCAACCGCGGTGAACGCCGAGGGGATCGCGGCGAACGGGATCGCCGGGGCGATCGTGGCGGAGAGCGAAGCGAACGGGGAGAGCGCGGCGGGCGAAGCGAACGGGCAGAGCGCGGAGATCGAGGGGATCGAGGAGATCGTGGCGGAGACCGAGGCGAGCGTGGAGACCGAGGGGAACGCGAGCGTGAGCGCTATGAAGACCGGGAACGGGAGCGTCCGGAGGATCGCGAGCGGGAGCACTACGAAGACCGAGAACGTGAACGGCGAGAGGATCGGGGCGAGCGCGGCGAGCGCCGAACCGATCGGGGCGACCGCGGAGACAGGCCGGAGCGCGAAGATCGCGGTAGTCGTGAAGACCGGGGTGAGCACGGCGACCGTGGGGATCGCCGGGAACACTACAGGGAATCACGCGAAGAATATTAGAGGTGACCGGCCGCTGCCGGGAGCGGCCGTAGCAAGCCCGGGGTCTCCTCGATCATAACGCTCAGAAGCTCAAAACCGGCTTATCTGGCCGGTACAATGGAGTTTAAACGACGCGTTTACGCCCGGGTGCGATTAAAACTGTCGGTCAGTTTTTCTGGAATTCAGACCAGTATTTCTCCCAATCGTGATTGGGAGAAATACTGGTC
>JBJKSV010000621.1:0-4069 GCA_046703605.1 Limisphaerales bacterium | reverse complement strand
TGTTAAGGCATCGGAGCAGGCAGTAGGCAAGGCCGCCGAACCCTCCGCCGACTTCCAGGATCGTGGGAGTCGTGGACGATGCCTGGAGCCAGTCGAGCACGCCACTCTCGTAAAGCAGGTTGATTCGCTCCTGGAAGGCAAAGGCGTCATGATTTATGAGCGCGCTGGGCTCGCGGCGAGAGGGTGTGCCACGTTCCCCAAGTATCGCCGGCATGGAGACTTGGTATTTGTCAGGTATATTGGTTGTGATCTGCTGATATCGGAGCACCCACCGCTCGCCCGAGGCTGAAAGGGCTCTAGGCTCTGGTGCCGTCCCTCCCTCATCGACCAACTCGGTTCCCTCGCTATCGAACGCCGAGAAGGGCTGTGCGTGGCGCTTGAGATTCCTCAGCACGTCGGCTTCTCCGGTCATTGCCTTGCGGAAGACCTCCTGCACCAAGCTGTGATTCTCCCAGTTTGCGGCGGGGCGCATAAGCTCCCGCGGGTACTTCCGTCGTTCGCAGTAGGCGTCTCGGAGTTCGATCAATTCTTTGACCTTTTGGATCATCGGGTCCACGGGCTAACACTACACGTGCTATGTTAGCCGACGCAAGCCAACAAGGTCCCTCGCACGCCGGTTTTTGCAGGTGTTAGCCGTCTCTGGCCATCCAGAAAACGGGAAGAGAGAGTCTTTTGGCAAAATTCATGATTTATCGTGCTTGACATCAAGCGACAATATCGTCAGGGTTGCCGCTATGAAGTGGGGACCCCAAGTGAGCGGCTGGCGGCGAGTTGCGAGAGCGTTCAGGTGTTTACTCGGTGACGCGAGAGCCAGGTTGGAGGCGCGCGCTGGTTTTATGGGGGGTGGAGGCTTTACGCTGATTGAATTGTTGGTGGTGGTCGCGATTATCGCGATCCTGGCTAGCCTCTTGCTACCGGCACTGGCCAGGGCGAAGAGCGAGGCCCGAATAGCAAACTGCCTTTCGAACTACCGCCAGAGGTGTACCGCAGTCAATCTATACGCCAACGACGACGCTCGGAGCCGCCTGCCGTCTTTCGCGCAGGTGCCGAGCGGCTACAATCCCTGGGACTTGGCGCCAGAGTTCATTACAAACATGGTGGCGTACGGAATGACCGTGTCCATGTGGTTTTGCCCGGCGCGACCTCAAGAGCTTCAAATCGCGAACGAGTGGTTTGAGCAGCAGTATAACCGCGACATATCCTCCCCCTCCGACCTCAGCTTATACTTCGGCAGGGTATGGGGATCTTTTCTCCTGCTTTCGCACTGCTGGTGGGTCCCGCGGCCGATCTTAGGCAGGCCGCCCGATTTCCCACTTTTCCCCAGTCCAGAGTTCTGCCTCAGCAACCCAACAAAGACCCGCACGGCGGAGGGTTGGCCGTCAAGCACGACTGATCGTCGGGCCAGCACGCAGCCGATCATCACGGACCTGCTGACTACAACGACTGGTTCCGACCACAATCCGGCGGACGCGTACGGCGGTCATCCGCGTTCGCCAGGCGAGGCGGCTTCTGGCGTCTGGAAGGTGTATGGTCGAAACACCCAGGCGATCCACCGGGGCTATGCGGATGGGCACGTCGAGACTGTGGCGCCCGGAAGGCTCCAGTGGCAACATGAGGGTACCTGCACGCAGTTCTACTGACTGGGAATCGCGGTCTCAGGGCAGAGCCCAGAATTGCCCTGGCCGCTCTGGGCGACCAATTTCTCGCTCCAAGGGCCTGCCGGTGTTATGGGACCGTCGCCGGCTTGGACGAATGTCACGGCGAACCGCGTTGTCACCGACAACCAGGAGATTCTAACTCTGCCGGTGCCGGCGACGAACATGTTTTACCGGCTTCAGCAACCGTAAAGTTCACGACTGGCCCCCGGCTCCACTAATCGGTAGCTGGTACTCCGGCCCTCGCCCTGATCTTGGACAAGGACACCGCCGTCGAGCCATATCGGGTCCACGATAAGCTTGCTTAGCGTTCCTCTTTTTGAACCGAAGGAGGAGGTACGGCCTCCTGGAGCAACAAATCAACCCGCTCCCGCAGCTTGGGAACATCCTTTTCGACAATGCACCACACCCGGCTGTGATCGACATAGTCATAGCCATGAATGAGAACATTGCGAAAGGAGATGATGGCCTCATGTTCAGGTATTCGGCCGGCGGTTTCGGCATCGGTCTTGTCTATCCGGTTCAGAGCTTCTCCGATAATCTCGAAATTGCGTTCTACAGCCGAGCGCAGGAGCCTGTCGTTCTCATAGTCGGCGAGAGTCTTGCCTCGCGTGGCGCCCTGGATCAACTCGCAAGCTTCACGCATGTCGCTAAGCCATTTGGGGCATTTGGGGTGCATCGTAAATGAGCTCGCGGGTCTTATCCGCCTCGCGTCGGAACCATTGGTTTCGCAACGCCGCACCCATTACCAAGTCAACGCGCCTGCCCGTCACGGAGCGCAAGTCGTCCTCGAATTCGAAGAGGCGGGAAAGCCACGGCCCCAGGTCGGTCCCAGGAAGGAACTCCACCAGAAAATCCAGGTCACTCGATGCCGGGTCAAATTCGGGTGTGCATGCCGAACCGAACAGCTCCAGTCGGGCGACATGGTAGCGACGGCACAGATCGGCTATTGCCTCGGACTGCTCTCGAATTAGCGCATTCACTACGCCACCTTAAATCGTCATCGGGAGACAACAGGTCTCGCCCCGCCCCTCTTGGGATGCTGGTGGATATAGGTCATAGCTCCATCCTCCGCTCAAGTTGCGGTGATTGCAATGACTATTCGCAGCAGAATGTGCGGCGAATAATACTTTCATTCACCGCAAAGTCCGCGAGCGAGAGGCATTAGAAATGAACGGCGAGCCGCGCAGGTTATCGCGCGCCATTCCTGTCGGCCTCCCGGCAACTGCGGGCGTCCCGAGGACCACTGCCATTGAATCAGGGGGATTCCCTGTCTCTTGCTCTCGCCCATGTTCTGATCCTTGCCCTCTAAGTTTCTCGGGGCGAGCAGGATGATGAGCAAGAGCAAGTTTGGGGGGGATCTCCTTTGCCTACTTCAATGCCAGCGGGCCTAGGCGCATGCATGGTGTGGTGGATCTCCGCCTACAAAAGGAGTGCAACTGACCACGTGAACCCTTAGAATCCCGCGTTCTTTTGTGTGAGCTGCACACAGGGGCGAAACTCAACTTGTTCGATGAGAAGCATTTTAAAGCGGATCTTTTACCTGATCTATTATCCAGCCTCCTTTATCTGGCGCAAGCTGGATGGCATTGGGTCGTGGAAGGAGACAAAGTGGTGGATCGACCACGTGCCGGATGGGATCTTTACGCCTGCGACATACGCCAGTTATGCCGGTTGGTTGCAGAACCAAGGGATGTTTTCGGCTCTGTTCAGCATTTATCTGGACAAGGACAACCCGAACATTCTGGACTTTGGGTGTGGGATGGGCGGACTCGCGCCGGTAGCATATCATTTCGTCAGGAGTGGGGGAAAGTATCTCGGGATTGACACCGACGCCAAGTCCATCGCTGCGTGCCACAAGACCTATTCGGACCTAAAGAATTGCGAGTTCTGCCTCACGCGCGACCCGAATGCCTGGTATCCGCAGCAGGGAATTGAGCCTACAAAGGCTGGGCAAATCGATTGGCCGGTCGAAAGCCAGACGCAAGACCTGCTCATCGCGATGTCGGTCTTCACTCACCTTCAGGAGAAGGACGCCGTGAAGTACCTGAACAAGATTTACGAGGTCCTTGCGCCAGGAGGTCTCGCCATCCTTAGTTTTGCTATCATCCGAGATTACGTGAACCCCAACAACGACGTCTATAACTTCAGACACCCTTTGACTCCGGGGTGGTACACCTCGTATCCCGCCTGCCCGGAGTGCTCAATCGGGATTGAATTCCAAGCCCTGGAGAAGTTCTTGGACGGGAAATTCAACGTCCTAAAGCATATTGAAGGCTGCGTTACAGGAGGCAAACATCCCTCGCTCCAGGATCTATTTGTGCTTCAGAAGGTGTGAGGTTGGGCTAGCTAGCGGAGTCGGCTTGGGGTGTTCGGGCGGTGGTGCTGCAAGTACGCCGTTCATGAACTCCTTC
>JBJKSV010000620.1:0-6166 GCA_046703605.1 Limisphaerales bacterium | reverse complement strand
GTTAGGAGGCCTGCGGTTGCGTCCGGGAGGACCGGCTGCACATGGTAGCGCACATTGGCATTGTCCAGCGGTTGGAATTTCGGGTCCACAACGCGAACTTGGAGGCGGACCGCGCCATTGGGGTTCTGCGGTTCAGGTCGAGCCGTGAGTTGCACGCGATTGGGCACGTCGGTGACCAGCCAGCGCAACAGTTGCCTCCAGGCCTTGTCCATATCGTGATGCGCCTCGGCATCGTGAAAGCCCCAGCGCCACACATCGCCGATCATCATTGCGGCTGTTCGGCCCCGTCCAAAGCGTTGGACGACCAATGCGGGCGACTTCTCACCGCTGGCATCCGTGACCGTGCCGATGACACTGGCGCCGGGCTTAGGCTCGCCCACCGGATTGAAGACCTCGAAGGGAGTCATCTCGTGCAGCCGGGATTCTTCATTCTTTTCGTTGTCCCGGAGCCGTGCCCAGGGTTGGAGTAGTCCCTCGCGGGTCAGGTCGAAATGGTAGGGGCCGGTGTAATTGACGGGAGGGGGGTGATCCAGATAGACCGGCAGCATGTCGCCAATGGGTGTGTTCTGGTATTTGCCTTGTTCGAAGGATTCCATGCCCCCGAGCATGAGGAATCCGCCTCCGCGCTCGGAGACATACTTCTGGAGCAGATTGGCCTGGTCGGGAGTGAAGAAGGCCTCCTCGAGATCGCCGACGATAACCGCTTTGTATTGGTAAAGATCCTCGGCGGTGCGGGGAAAGCCGCCGCGCAATTCAAATTGATCGCGCGTGTTAAGCCGTACCAGGACAGGCTGGTCGTATTGCTCGACATCCTCAGGGGATTGGTTGCCGAACCCCCGGAAGAGGGGGTTGCTCGTTTCGCCTGGCCGGCCGAGGAAATGGAATCTCGGCTCGCGTTTGGCCACCCGGATCAGAGCGACCAATTGGAGCTGCGGGTCATCCTGCGCGGCGCGGTTGAGAAACTTGAATTCCCAGTTGGGCCGACCCGAGACATAGAGAATCCGGTAGGGGCCGTGTCCGCGATTGATGACGGCCACCGCCTGATTGTTTTCGAGCGTTGCCTCCCGGGTGTCCGCCGGGCGATTCGATGCTCCCAGCTCGTTGCGGGCGCGAACCTTCACTTGGTAGAAGACCAAGCCGGGGGATTCGGGACGAAACCGAAAGCGGAAGGCGAGTTGGTCATTGTTCTTTCGTGCCCTGAGGCCTTGTTCGCCAACCTGTTTGCCATGGGTGTCCAGCAATCGCGCTACGATCGTTTGTCCCGCGTACCCGGAGGCCGAGACATTCACTTGAACTGAGACGGGAGCATCCTCGAAATCGGTCTGCTCGGTCACGACTTGCTGGATAGCGATGTCCTTGACGGGATCCTGAGTGCCAATGACTACGGGATAAATGGGAGGCGAACCTTGGAGCGCGGGCACGCCTTGGAGGTCGGTCGCATTGCCGTCGGTCAGGAGCAGGATGCCGGCCAGCGGGCGCCCTTTATAGCGCTCGGCCAGGGTATGGAGGGCGAAGCCGATGGCCGAGGCCCGCCCGTTGAAATCGAGGTCACTGAAGTCTCTGGTTGATTGGAGCCGGGCATCGAAGTAATAGCGGCGGACGTCGAAATTGTCCTCGAGCGTTGATTGCCAGGCGCCGCGCTCGGGGTCTAGAAGCCGGCGAAGCGATTCTCCGCGGCTGATGGATGCACCCCGGTCCTTGATGCGCATACCCTGGCTATTGTCGGCGACGACGGCAAAGAGGTTGGAGCCCGGCCGCGCGCGTTGCGTTGACCAGAGTGGGCGGAGCAGGCAGAGGCACAGAGCCGCCAGCCCCAGCATTCTCAGAAAGGCACAGACCCATCGGAACGGCCCTTGAGCACCGGCCCGATAATTCCAGGCGACAAGCCCCGCCGCAACCGCCAGGACTCCCAGCAGCGTCCAAAGCCAGTGCAATCCGGCAAAAACGATGGTTGAAATACTCACTTATCCTTCCCGAGTTCTTCGTAATAATGCTGGACCAACTCGGCGTAGCGGCTGGGAACCGGGTCTCGGTCGATGGGCACCAGCGCATCCCGGGAAGCCCGCTGGGCGAGTTCCTCCCGGATACGCTCTTGGACTTCGACCAGCGGATTCAGGACGCGCAAGCGCACGACGGCCCAATCGGGCTTCTTGGCCGCCTTCTGATACTCACGGCGCAAGACCAGCGCCCGTTGGCGCACCGCGGCCAGTTCGTTTCGCAAGGCGGGGTCATCGACCATGTCCTCCACGTCACGCAGGCGCTCTGACCATTGGACAAAGTCGTTGCCCGTAATCGGTCCGGAAAGCCAGTCTGTGCCGCGGTTTAACAAGGTCTCCACCTCGCGTGTCAGGTTGCCGCCCTCCCCGCCGCCGGCAGCGCCGCCCTCAGTCAGGGAACTGAGCCGCCTGGCGCCCTGTCCGCCGGCACGGCGCGCGCCGCCGCGAGGCAAACCGTTCCGTCCGCCAGTTGATGATTGAGCGACTTGCTGCTGCTGGCCCGAGCGGCTGCCGGGATTGGAAGAGCCACCGCTCTGCCGCCGCTGATTCTGACCTTGCGCGCCTCCGTTGGGCCGACTGTTGCGATTGGACGAAGCGAGTTGGTCCGCGTTCTGGCCGCCTGAGCGGCTGTTTGCCGATCTCTGCCGTGGGCCTCGGGGAGATTGGGCGGCTTGCCGGGAGGACTGGGCAAGCTGTGCCTGCGGGCTGTTAGTGGACATCCCGCCAGGGTTCTGAGCGGTTCCCGGCTCGCCCGAAGGGGATGCCTGCCGATTGGTTTGGGCGGCTCCGCCCTGGCCTTGGGCGATTTCGCGCTGCACCTGGCTGGTGAGATCGTTAAGTTCCTGCTGAGCCAGGCGGAGAGCGTCTGAATCGTCGCCCAGAACGCTGGAGGCAGCCTGTTCGACACCTTGTTTCAACTGTTTAAGGCTATCACGGGCACGCTGAGCGGTATCGGTGGCCTGCGGCACAAAACCCAGGCGCAAGAGTTCGGAGGTCAGGTCCATGACTTTGGGGGCGGGCTGCTCGGACTTGTCCTTCAGCTTGTCGTAGAGGCCGCGAGTCATCATTCCGTGGCTGAGGAGTTGATTTTGGATGTCCTGGATATTCTTGGCGCTGCTCTGGCTGAATTTGCGAACCGTGTCGTAGAGTTGGCGCGAGAGCAGGGGTTCGGTGGCCTCGGCCTGTTGGGAAACCCTGCTGGCGCGCTCGATTAGGTTGGTCATGAGACGGTTTTGGCCGGCGAGCAACTCACTCGCTCTCTGGCGCTCGGGAGATTCCGAGAGGCTCTTGCGCCCGGTATCCGAATCGTCGTTCATGTCCTTGAGGATTTCGTCCTGGCGGCTGGCAAGTTCACGCGCCTGCTCGCGCATCTGGCGCAAGTCCTGAGCAAATTGGCTGGAGCTTTTGCGCCGCATCTCGTCCTGGACTTGCCGTAACTGGCGTTGGGCACGGGTGCCGGAGGCCAGCGCCTGAGATACCTGCCCCTGGGCGGCGGCTTGGGAGGCACGCAGCACATCCTGGCGGGTCTGATCCAGTTGGCGCCGCTCCTGGGTCAGGCTTGACTGGTTTTGGGGGCTGTCCATTCGCTGGCGCAGGGCATCGACGTTGGAGAGCATCTTCTGCTCTTCCTCTTCGAGCCGTTTGAGACGGCGGCGGATTTCGGCACGCTCTTGTTCCGTGCGGGCTTGTTCCAGCGCGCTCTGCAACTCTTTGAGCCGGTCGTTGAGGTCCTGCTGGCGGCGCGCCAATTCCTGGAGCCGGGCGCTGATCTGCAACTGCTCACGATGCTGGGACGACACCGGCGCCTGCGCCTGGCTCTGGGTCTCGTATCGGTTCTGGGACTGGGTCAGGTCCATCTGATCCAGTTCGAGTTGCATCTGCCGGCTGCGGCCGCCGCCACCCTGGCCGCCGGCCTGCCGGCGCCCCAGCGACACTTGGTATTCATGTTGCTGAAGCATAAGCAGGCATTGGTAGGCGGCCTGTTCCGCATCAAGGGCTTCGGAGAGCGAGGCGGAAGATCGGGAGGCCTCTTTGACGCGTTCGAGAGCCGAGCGCATGTTCTTGAGGGTCTGGCTCCAAATCGGTGAGGTTCGGGGGTCCTGTTGGCGGGTGGAGGCCGCCTGCGCCTGCTGGATCGCTTGCTCCAGGGCCTGGCGCACAACCCCCAAGTCACTCAGATAGTTGGAAGGCGCGCCAGTGACCGCGACACGGGGGTGCGGATTAGGGGCGGGCTGTGTGCCGGTCTCCGCGCTGGAGGAAAGCGGCGAAACCTGGCCAAAAATGTGAGAAGACCAGAAGCCGGCGGGGAGCGCACGAGGCGATTCTTCGTTTCCTTCGTTAGCTTGGTGTACGCTCTGGCCGCGGAATCCTCTCCTAGCGGGGCGGACCTCCGACCGGTTCTCCCATCTCATTGAGCATTGGGCATTAGGCATTGTGCATTTGGCATCGCCAATGAATAATGGTAAATGCCCAATGCCTAATGAGAAATGCCGCTGTGCGCGCCTCGGATGCAAAGTGCTTTGCCCTCGCCGCAATCGCAGTAAAACTCGTCTTGTCTGCAACATGTTTTGAGACTCAAGGCCTCCAGACCCTCCGGCCGGCATCGATTCCGGTTTCCACAGACTGGATTCTCCTTGTTGAGAGTTCTGTTCCTTTCCCGGCTTCGGCGCGGCTGGATCGGGTTGCAAAGCGGCTCCTGGCGTGGAGGAATGCGTCCCGCTTGCGGCGCGCTGGATATTCCAGGTCGCGTTGATAATCTGCTTTTGCAGCTCCGCCAGTCTTTGAGCGGGGCCGCCGCCCTGCTGTCCACCTGCGCCTTGCTGCGAGCCTCCGGCCATTCCCTGTCCTTCCCGAAACACCTCGTCAAAGGGGCGGATGTCTCCAAAGAACAGGTCGCCGGTGGTATGGCGTGGCCGGCCATCCGGTCCAAGGTCGTCAGCCCAGGAGAACCAGGAGACAAGCTGATCGGGCTGGAGGTGAAGCTTTTCAAGGCGCAGGAGGTAATGGAAACTGCGCTTCTGCTTGGCGGGGACATCCTTGCCCAAGGTCACCAGCACGGGGTCTTTGCCTGCCTGGCAATAGCCCAGTCCATACGCCAACACTCCGAAATCGTCCCAGACGGTCCCTCGAAACGTGATCTCCTGGAGGGGCGAGGGACGCATATCACCTCGCGGAGCGGCCAGCACCAGCTCCGGTGTACGATTGGTGAGGACACCGAAGACAAACTGGGAAGGGACCTTGTTGGTCCGGCCTTCGGCATCCACCAGTTCCAGGTTATAGGTGGCGCTGTGGCCGAGGACAAAACCCGCGAGGGAAGCCTCCGCCCGATTCGGCTCGACTTTCAGAGGAATGTTCTCGCCCTGTTTGTCGTCGCTCAGGAGCTTCGCGGTGCGGACGGGCTTGTTCAGGTGAAGCGCCAGGCCCAGCCGCGAACCTTCCACTGCCGTAACGCGGAGGGTATCCTCGATATGTTTTGGTTTTTCGCCTGTGTAGGCTGGGAAGACAAGGCTGGCATCCGCCCGCTCCAAGCGCGGATACTCGAAGACCTTGACTTTGAAGTCGCGGGTGCGCCCGCCGGCATAAGCGATGTAATACTCGAAATTAGTCGTCACTTCCGGGACGCTGCCGCCGAACATAGGGTCGGCCAGGCTCTTGACCAAGGGGATACGCGCATCGGAGCGCGGATGCCCCGGTCCGCCGGTGGGCGAGTCGATAACCAGGTTCACCGTTGCGGGCAGCGGGCCTTTAAACCGGGCGAGCACAACCAACGTGTCGCCTCGCTCCAGGGTCGCATCACCAGGCGTGACGGTGACGCCCGACACAAAGTTGCGGATCAGCAGGGCATGTGTGCCGGGCGTGCGCAGGCCCCATAAGACGAGGCCGAACAGGCACAAAGCTACCCAATGCGCCAATCGCCCATACGTCACGCGTGATTCTGGAATCACGCTGGTCCAGTCGTGTTGATGGCTGTGCTCCAGCGTCTCTTTGAGCAACCGCTCCTGGAGGAATCCCAGTTCCGCGCCATCCGGGCGGCTTTGCTGAGCGGCGGTAAGAAGCCGGCCATCGAGCTGGGGAAAGCGACGCTCCAATTCGAGGATGAGCGATGCCGTATCGGGCCGCCTCGAACGGTGCCGGATCATCAAGGCCGCGATGATTGCAATACCCAGCGC
>JBJKSV010000619.1:0-4927 GCA_046703605.1 Limisphaerales bacterium | reverse complement strand
TCCCACCGCAAAGGGGACGAGCGAAAGGTCGGGATTGCTGGACGCTTGAGACAGGAGACAACCGTGAGCCTGAAGTGGATTGCGCAGCGGCTGCAAATGGGCAGTTGGACATACGTACCGAACTTGCTGCACGGCACGCCAGCAGTTACACCTCCTGCCCAACAACAACTGCCGTTGTGTCGATAGTGAGGACACCTGCACTGACACCTGCACGGCGCGTCGGGTCGTCTTCACTTCGTCCTGGATCCGCTGGATCTGACCCGCACAAATGCACGCGTGGCGGGTCTTCGTGGAACAAGCCCCAAGGGCATTCGGGGGTTTTAGAACGAACAATGAACCTTTCTGTGCGCCGCCCCCTGTCACTGCCTCCGGCGCAGAGTCTATGTCCCGGCCTGAGGGCGAAGGTATTTGGCGATGTAATCGGCAGGGCCTATGGGCTGTGGTTTGTAACCCGCGCTTCTCAGAGGAGCAAAATCCTGATCCTCGGTGATCACGTAATCAGCGGCCGCTGCCACAGCGCAGTCGGTGAAGATATTGTCGTCGGGGTCAGTGGTGATGATCTGGAAGTGAAAACGCGGCGTAACTCTAAGGAGGTTGCCCGTGGTCACGGCGGCCAGGTCCATGAGTCGCGCCAGTTTTCGCCACCGTGCCGAGCCGCTGAGGCGCGTGAGCACCTCCTCATACTCCAGCAACACTTCAGTGGAAACAGCCCAGGTGAACCGTCCGACGACCCAGGCGTCGATGATTGGGTGGAAGGGATGGCCCTCGGCAAGCGCCTGCACCACAGTGTTGGTGTCGATGCACACCGTCATCGCTGGTGCAATTCAGCGCGCGCCTCCCGGATGACATCAGTCAACTTGTCAAATCTTCCCGAATGGCGATCTGCCTCCGCCTCCGCCGATAACTCACGCCAGAGCCGCTCCTTTTCCATTCGCAGCAAAACGCGGTGCAGCAACAGGAGGTTCTCTTCGTCCATGGCCTGAATTCGCTGAATGATTTCGGGCCTGAGCTTCTTCGGCTTCACGACAATTCCTTCCATAGCACCACATTGCGCTGGATCACCATCGAAGTCGAGCCATTTTGAAGCCACCGCCGCGTTGTGCGCATCCCGCTCCGTCTGGCAGACACCCATTTTTCTGCCAACGGAGAGCAATGGCAAGGACCTGGGGGCGACCCATAGAAAGGTTCATTATCCAGCCGTCGGGCCAGTGGCCAAGTCCATGCAAGTGTCAATAGTGAGGACACTTGCATGACACCTGCACGGAATCCGGGTTCACACCGAAACTTTCCTGTCACCTGATCAGTCTTTTCAGGCGCTTATAGGCAGGCCTCCGAAACAAGGATCCGCAGGCCCGAATCCCGACGGTTGCGGCAACGGAGTGTGCTCTGGCTCTGAGCGGGCATAAAACCGGCACGTTTCTGATTTGAACCTTTTTCTTCGTTCTGGCACAAAGGGGATATGGCTGAGGTGGAACGAGAAATTACGCAGCCTCATAATCTTCAGGAACTGGTTGAGACAGAGGCCGCCCGCCTGCTGCGCTCCGCTTATCTGCTGTGCGGGGACGAAACCGAAGCACAGGACTTGGTTCAGGAGACCTTCTTGCAGGCCCGCAAGTCCGCGCATCGATTTCGCGGAGATTCCGCGGCCTACACCTGGCTCTACGGAATCTTGCGGAACCTGTGCCGTCGGCACCTTCGGAAGCAAGGGCGTTTTGTGTTTGAAGAGGAACTCGTGCTCAAGCAATCCGTCCAGCCCAGCGTCACCTTCGAGTCCGACCAGGAATTTTGCGCCGCTACGCTCGTCGGGGCACTGCAGAGACTCTCTGCCGAACATCGTGAAGTGGTTGTCCTCCGATATTATGAGCGTTTGAAGATCGAGCAGATAGCCGCGCGGATCGGGGCCACCAAAGGGACGGTCAAATCTCGTCTCCACTACGCCGTGCAACATTTGCAGGGGCTGATTCCTGAGGAATTGAACCTTTTCGCCGCTGACGGCACTTACCACCGGGTGACATGATGAACTGCGAGGACTTTAGGAACAGGCTTTACGAGTACTTGGACGAGACGCTCAGCGCCGAGGTGGAAGCAGAGGCCCGCAAGCACATAGAGCACTGCAGCGCTTGCCGTTACGCTCTCCAGCGGGAGGAAGCTGCCACCGGGCTTCTGCGTCTCTCTTTTGACCGGGCGACCACCCATCTTGCGCTAAGGCCCCAGCTTGTTCGGGACATCGCCAGGGGGTTCTCAGCGGAAACGAGGCCGTGGCACGGTTGGCGCCAGAGGTGGCAACGGTTTGTGTCGATGCCCGTTGGCGTGGCTGGGGCGAGTGTCGTATTGGTGGTCGTCCTGGTCTTAAGCTTCGCCACGCGGCCCCGTCGTGCTCTGGAGAGGATCACCACACCCGGCGCAGTCCAGCATGAGACTCATCAAGCGTGCGTCATCGAGGTGCCGATTCGAACCCAGACTCACGTGTTTCGCCGGCAAGGTGGCGCGGTCGTGGACGAAACGGTTTCCAGCGCCGCCTTCGCATACGCCAAGATACCTGAACAACCGCAATAGCAACCTGATTATGAAAACTGCATTTCTTAGAACCACCAGAAATCTTGCGCTTGCCGGCGTTTTGTCTCTTTGCATTCCGCGCGTGGGTTTATTCGCGCAGGAGCCACAGGACGCGCTGGAAACGGATTACCCCAACCTCATTCATGTAGAGTTGGGCGCCAGGGAATTTGCTCCCGGGGATGGCATCGTCATCACCTCCCTGCGCGGCAACCGGCGGCATCTCGAGCCGGGCGGCAGCTATGTGCTGGAAGGGTCTTATACGCTTTCTTCCGCGGCGCGTGCGAACCTGGCGTGGTTTGCGACCTCGCCGAGTCCCGCCGCCGGCCAACCAGTCACCAGGGAGGAGGACGTTGAAGTCGCCAGAGGCTCAGGCCGCTTCCGTTTAAAAAAGACTCTGAAAAGCCCTGGATGGCTCCACGTTTCATTCTACGTGAAGGGGCGCCCTCACGGGGGCATTTATTTTGGCGAAAAGGGATTCGAAGGAACGGTCCTTCGAAAGAAGGACTGGTCGGATTTTGCAGCCGGCTCAGTGGCCGAAAAGTCTGCGGCGAGGCTTGTCTCTGAGCCCGCAAACCTCGCCATTCTGGCTTATCTAGGGCATCCTGTTCCAGCGCCTCCGCACCTGGATTCGAAATACGATCCGACAAACCTCAGGACAACTTTCTTCGACCTGGGCAAACAAGCAGATTGGGAGGTTCGCAGTTTGCGCGTGGATGATTCGGAATTTCCCTATCTCTTGTATGGTGTCCTGGGTGGCAAACATGACTTCCGAGAGATTCAGGACGCGCTTCGGAAAATCAAGGATTACACGTACGCGGGCTCGGTGGTTGGCACGACCGGCAAGGGTTCAACGTACTTTTCCCTCAACATAATTCCGTACGAAGTATATCCCGCCAGGCAGGCCGGAACCTGCGACCGCCGGCTCATGGTCCGCTTGCAGATGCTCGCCGACCGGGCACGGCAGGGGGAATAGCGCCTGTCTTCAACAGGGGCGTGTTCTGGCGAGGCTCCGCCTCCCACGTCATTGAGCATTGTTCATCAGGCGTTGGGCGTTGGGCATTGCCAATGAATAATGCTAAATGCCCAATGCGTAATGAACAATGCCGCTGGAGGCGCCGCAGGCCGCTTCGCCCTCGCCGCAGAGGCCGCAAAACTTGACCTGTCCGCAACATGTTTTGGAGTTCAAGGACTCCAGATGGGGGCAGGAATTGATAGATGGCATGAATGTTGGCGGACGCGCAACGAAGTGGCTGCGTCCACCAGCAAATGAAACACAAAAGGAGTTCTAACTCTCAAGCCTGCGGAGTGCATGGGGTCAAACCATGCCTTGGTTCATTCTTTTTCATAGTTTTCTTGTCCCAGGCATAATGGCGGCCTCAAGCTGCCAAAACACCACCCCCCGCGCAGGGGCTCATACATGTCCGGGTCGGTTTCCTGAGTGCGCCGCCTTTCCATCCGCTGAGCCGGATCGTATAAGTGCTCTGCAGCCAAGCCATGCCGGCCACCAGATTGGGTTCCGGAGTCTCCAGCACCAGGTGATAGTGGTTGGACATCAGGCAGTACGCATGCACTTGCCAATCCGTCTTTTGACAGGCCTCGCCCAAAGTCTTGATGAAATCGTGCCCGTCAACATCGTCCAGGTAAATGTGCTCGCCACGGTCACCTCGGCTCATCGCGTGATACATCGCGCCAGGGTATTGGATGTGCAGCTTGCGAGGCATGGAGCGGTGATAGGCTCACCCTTCGCAACTGTCAAGAGCAAAACCCCCTGAAAAATGAACCAAGGCATGGTTTGGTACCTTCCCAACGCGGGCGCAAGCTCGATGAGGTATTGCGGGCTGTGCGGGCTTTCGGCTGCCAGGGTGCCCCGTGATCGTGCCCATGGACGGCCAAAGATCAGACCCGGCGCCCGACCCGGACCCTGACACCCTTGCTGACCATGGTGAATAAAAGACCGACGCCGGCAATTGCCATTCCGCACGCGACGAGGAGATAATCGGAAGTTTCCGCCCCCCGAACGAGTACGCTTGAGCCCGGAGCCGCGGGGTCATAGAAAATGGTGACCTTCTTCCCCACTGGGTAGGCGTCGAGTTCTTTCTGGGCAGCCGCCGGAGTCCAATATTTCCGACCGGCAACCGAGATGCGACGAGAGTTGTAGTCCCTTCCCTTCACGTTGTATCGGTATGCGACTCGCGCCATGTACTCATACCTTGACCCCCTGCGCGAGGAGTCCCATATCTGTTCTATCTTCGTTCCCACCACAACTCCTCCCACGCTGGGCCACTTGGTGCTCGCGTTGGCCTCCTTGACGATTCGAACCCCCCAGCAGAGCCAAAACACTCCGAGCGCCAGGACGACGACGCCGAGAACT
>JBJKSV010000618.1:0-8957 GCA_046703605.1 Limisphaerales bacterium | reverse complement strand
TGGTTGTATTGTTTGATAACGTGGGGTTTCTTGGTCCTTAAGTGCGGGGTTGGTGATAGGAGTGCGGACGCCGTCGTCGGGGTGTCCGGGAAGGGCCGCAGTCGCGGACGAGGGCGTCCGCGCTCCTATCGGACCGGACGGCAGCCTGAAGCGGGCAATTACCACAGTTCATAGGCCGGCCTCTTTATCTTTGGCGCGTTGCTCTTTGGCCGTCTCGAGGGCGGCCCAGAGTCCGGAGCGGGCCACCAGGCCGATGGGATGGTCCGGGTCCTCGCGCGTCACAACGGGGAGGTTGCCGACATCCTTGGACGCGAACCGTTTCAGCACCGTAAAGAGGTCGTCTTCCGGGTAGGCCACAAACCGTTCTGAAGACATCACCTCTCGGACCTTGACATTCGGGCGTTTCTCCTCGGCAACGCGGCTGGCGGCCAGCAGAGTGACCCGTCCGGCCAGCTTGTGATCATCGATCACCGGCAGGCCGCTGATGCCATAATCGCCCATTAGCCCCATGGCATCGGCGATCGAGGCCTCGGCATTGACACAGACCGGCAAGTGAATCATCACATCGCTGGTCTTGACGCGCCGCAGCACGATGGGTTCGAACTCGTCGGCATGGAATGGAGAATCGAGCCGGCTGGGAACCTGGGCGGGGAAGATGGTCTTTTTGCCGGAGAGGATAAACGCGGTAACGACCGCAAACATGGCGGGCGCCAGCAGGCCATAACCCCCAGTCATCTCGGAAATCATAATGATCGTGGAGATCGGCGCCTTCGCTGAGGCGGCGAAAAAGGCCATCATTCCCACAATGGCGAAATTGCCGGGCTGAGCGCCCAGCCCTGGAAACAGTTGGGCGGCCGCAAAGCCAAAGGCCCCGCCAAACATCCCGCCAGTCACCACGCTGGGACCAAAGGCGCCCCCCGAATTGCCCGAGCCCAGAGTTAACGAGGCCCCGACAATCTCTGCCACCGCCGCGGCCAATAGCACCAAGGAGAAGCCCGGGTGATGGCCTAGCGGTGTTGTCAATAACGCTGGGTTCCGGGAAATGGCAAATTGCGCCCACCCGTAGCCGGTTCCAAGAATGGACGGCAGCGCCAGCCCAACAATGCCGGTGCAAAACCCTCCAATCGTTGTTGCCAGCCACAAAGGAAACCGCCGAAAAAACCGCTCAATGCGAAAAAACACCGCGAACAAGAAACGCGCCAGCAGACCGCAGCCCATTCCCAGAAGGGCAAAGAGCACTAGCGACCAGGGATGCTCGAACTGCATCAACTCGGCCGGCGGCTTGAAAATCGGCTGGAAGCCCATGACCGATCCGACAATCGAGTACCCAATGACTGATGCGATGAGGCCGGGCACCAGAGCCTCGACTTCGAAATCTTCCGTGTAGAAGATCTCCGCGCCAATAATCGCCCCGGCCAGGGGCGCCTTGAAAATCGCGGCGATGCCCGCGCCCAAACCGGCGGCCAGGGCGATATTGCGCTCGCGCGCGCTGAGCTTGAGGGCATCGCCAATACTCGCGCCCGCGGCCGCGCCAATCTGCGCGATGGGGCCTTCGCGTCCGGAGGTCAACCCGCCGCCGATGGTAATAGCCGAGGTAAGGAGCTTGAATACTGATGTCTTAATTTTGACTTTCTCATTGGCATGAAAGGCTCGAATGGCGGCGTTGGTCCCGATGCCGGCGGTTTCCGGGGCCAGCTTCCAAATCAGGAAGCCACTTATCAGACCGGCCGCCCCGGTCACCAATGGCAGGAGCCATGGCCGGGCCATGTGGAACGTGTATTCGCTAACTCCCCCCTCCCCGCCCGGCAGCGGCGGCAGATAACCCACGATGCCGCCCAAAACATACTGGGTCACCACATGGATCAGGTAAATGAGCGCCAACGCACCGAGTCCGGCCCCAATTCAAACCAGGATCCCGATGAACCCCCATTTGCGGAGAAAGGTAGCCCCTTCCGCCATATCAGGAATCCTTTTGAACCAGACTCGTTTAGACATGCCCATATACTTCTCACACAATCAACAAAACTACTCAAAGTCCGCTTCTGGGACGCGCCGCGCTTGTTCACGCTGCCTTTCAAACGTCCAAACGCCGTGTTCGCACGCGTCACTCGGGGTAGCCCAGAAATCGAGTTGAACTGGCCTGCGAAGAAATCGAGCGGTCTTCCGGGTGTGAGAATTTGTCATCTCGCTTGCCTGCGGTCAAGAAGCAAAACGCCGCGGCGCCGCCGGCGAGCACATGACAGAATTGACAGAGGAATGGGGACAAAGGAATTGTTGTGAGGGCGTCGGTCCTGCGCTACGCCGCGAAGATTTCTGTCTTACGCCCGCGGACGGCGAGCCCATTGCGCCGAGACCCCTGCCCCTTTACTGGATAAACTCGAAATCGGGAACCGTGATCCCCTTTGTTGCCGCGGCGCGTGTTTCGGGGTAATTTCGGGGTTTGGTAGTTGGCGGAACTCCGGGTTCGTGAGCAAAGAATCTATTAGGATAGGCGGGGCGCGAGAGCACAATTTGAAGAATCTGACGTTGGGCATCCCGCGCGACAAATTGGTGGTCGTCACCGGCTTGAGCGGTTCGGGCAAGTCGTCTCTGGCCTTCGACACCATTTATGCCGAGGGGCAGCGAAAATACGTCGAGTCACTTTCGGCCTACGCGAGGCAGTTCCTGGACCAGATGCAGAAGCCGGACGTGGACTACATCGAGGGCCTTTCCCCGGCGATTGCGATTGAGCAGCGGGGTTCCGGCTCCAGCCCACGTTCGATCATCGCCACCACCACTGAGATTTACGATTACTTGCGGCTGCTCTTCGCTCATATCGGCCAGCCGTATTGCCCGGAGACGGGAGTGCCGATTATCCGGCAGACGACGAGTGACATCGTGGATAAGATCTTGAGCTTTCCGCAACGCTCGCGGGTAATGCTCCTGGCCCCAGTGGTTCGCGGGGAAAAAGGCGAGTTCCGCGATGTCATCGAGCGGTTGTCGCGCGAGGGGTTTGTGCGCGCGCGGGTGGATGGGCAGATGGTCGAGTTGGCCAATGGCGTGAGGGTGAAACTGGACGCGAAGGCCAAGCACACCATTGAGGCGGTAGTGGATCGGTTGGTAATCGATGAGCGGGTTCGAGTGCGGCTGAGCGATTCAGTCGAGACCGCATTGCGGTGGGGGGGCGGCGTTCTGCTCACGCTTCATCAATTGCCCGATGGCCCGGGGAAGGATCAGAGCCGCCGCGGAGAAAGCCAAGGGTCTTCAACCGCGACATCCTCGTCCTCATCCAGTTGGCAGGAGACACTCCATTCCAACCGCAATCTCAGCCCGGCGACGGGCAAGAGCTACGAGCCGCTGACCCCGAAGCACTTTTCGTTTAATGCGCCATCAGGCGCCTGCCCGGTTTGCCACGGCTTGGGCCAGAAACTGGTCTTTGATGAATTCCTGATTGTGCCGGACCCGGAAAAATCTCTTCAACAAGGGGCTGTGCTGGCCTGGCGGCGCGGCGGCAAGCGGATGGCCGCTTTCTACAAGGCCTTGCTGCGGGGTGTCGCCAGCCATTACCACCAAAGCATGGAGACGGCTTACAAGGACCTGCCGGATGAGTTCAGACATATCCTATTGCGAGGCTCTGGCAGGGAGGAGATCGAATTCTCCTTCTGGCGGGCCGGGAAGATCTCGAAAGCTACACGCCCCTTCGAGGGGGTTGTCCCCAATCTCGAACGGCTGTATCTGGAGAGCGAGAGCGAGTTTACGAGGAACCGGCTGAAGGCTTTCATGAGCGCGCAACTCTGCGATGCCTGCCAAGGCAAGCGCCTCAAACCGGAAATCCTCTCGGTGACGATTGGCGGGAGAGAAGCCTCGGATGGCTCGGACCCGTCTGAGGCGTCTGACCTGTCTGACCGGTGTGACTCAGCAGCTCATGGCAAGCCCCCTGGGCTATCGATCATGGATGTTTGCGCTCTTTCCGTCGAGGAGGCGGAGGCCTTTTTCTCGAAGCTGACGCTGAGTGAGTTCGAGGAAAAGATAGCGCGGGAGATTCTCAAGGAGATTCGGGCGCGGCTCGGTTTTCTGAGGAACGTTGGTCTGGGCTATCTGACCCTGGATCGGGAGAGCGGGACCCTTAGCGGAGGTGAGGCGCAACGCATCCGGTTGGCGACCCAGATTGGGGCGGGGTTAGTCGGGGTCTTGTACATTTTGGATGAACCAAGCATCGGGCTGCACCAGCGCGACAATGACCGGCTCCTGGCTACGCTGGAGGGCCTTCGCGACCTAGGCAATTCCGTTCTGGTGGTCGAGCACGATGCCGACACGATCCGCCATGCCGATTATATCCTGGACCTCGGCCCTGGCGCCGGGGTGCGCGGAGGAGAATTGGTCGCCGCCGGAACGCTGCCGGAGATTCTGGCCAATCCGCATTCTCTGACTGCGAAATACCTGAAAGGCGAGTTGGCCATTCCAATTCCCAAACGCCGCGTGAAGCCTTCGGAGGCCAGGGGCTGGCTATCGGTGCTTGGAGCGAGAGAAAACAACCTGAAGAATATTGATGTCCGGATTCCGCTGGGGACATTGACGTGCGTTACAGGGGTGAGCGGGTCAGGCAAGAGCACGCTGGTCGATGATATCTTGCGCCGGGCGCTGTTCCGAAGATTCTTTGGGTCGAAGGAGCGTCCGGGGGCCCATCGCGCGTTGGAGGGTTTCGAGCGACTTGACAAGGTGATTGTGATCGATCAGACCCCGATTGGGCGGACGCCGAGGAGCAATCCCGCCACTTACACCGGCATGTTTAACCATATCCGCGAGCTGTTTGCCCGGCTGCCTGCCGCCCGGATACGCGGTTACGAGGCCGGACGATTCAGTTTCAACGTCAAGGGCGGTCGATGCGAGAAGTGCCAGGGAGACGGATTGAACAAGATCGAGATGCACTTTCTGCCGCCGGTGTATGTGACGTGCGAGGCGTGTGGCGGGCGTCGGTACAATCGCGAGACGCTCGAAATCACGTATAAAGGCGAAAATATCGCCGACGTTCTTGATATGACAGTCGATGAGGCGCTGACCTTCTTTCGGGCCGTGCCGCAGATTCATGAACCGTTATCAACGTTGACGGAGGTCGGTCTCGGTTATATTCGCCTGGGCCAGTCCGGCACGACGCTCAGCGGCGGCGAGGCCCAGCGCGTCAAGCTGGCAGCCGAGTTGAGCCGCAAGTCCACCGGCCAGACGCTCTATATCCTGGACGAGCCGACGACTGGCTTGCATTTCCATGACGTCGCCAAGCTCCTGGAAGTCCTTTTCAAGCTGCGTGCGCCTGGCAATACCCTGCTGGTCATCGAGCACAACCTGGACGTCATCAAGACGGCGGACTGGGTTATCGACCTCGGCCCGGAAGGGGGCACGGCGGGCGGACAGATTGTGGCCGAAGGCACGCCAGAGAGCGTGGCCCAATGCGCCGGCAGTTTTACGGGCCAGTACCTGCGGCAGGTTTTGTCCGAGTAGGCTAGAGTCCTAGACCCTGCTGACAAGAACAGGTCATGTGGCGCGGCTACGGCATGGCAAGCAGTTGCTTGTAGAGGGCGACGTATTGCTTTGCAGTCGAGTTCCACGAGAAGTCCGCAGCCATTGCATTGAGTCGAAACCACTGGAGCAATTCTGGTTCAGCGTAGAGGGCTAGCGCCTTTCGGATGGCCTTGGCTAATGCGCGCGAAGAGTACTCGGAGAACTTGATGCCATTGGCGTGGTTGCGGTCATCCCGGATGTCAATGACGGTGTCGTCCAGACCGCCGGTGGCCCGCACCACGGGGATGGCCGCATAGCGGAGGCTGTACATCTGGTTCAAGCCGCACGGCTCGAAGCGGGAGGGCATCAGGAAGAAATCACTGCCGGCTTCGATCCGATGCGAGAGACCCTGGTCGAATCCGATGCGGACGGCCAGTTGGGATGGGAATCGGGAGGCAAGAGAGCGAAAGGCGCTTTCGAATCGGGGCATACCGGCGCCGAGCAGAACGAACTGAAGCCTGGCGATCATCATCTCCTCCAGGGCGCCCAGCATAATGTCCATGCCTTTCTGATCGACCAAGCGCCCGATGCTGCCAAACAAAGGGACATCGCTGATTTCCGGAAGGCCGAACTCCCTCTGGAGTTCGCGTTTATTGGCGGCTTTTCCGGTCAGGTCATCCGTGGAGTAGGGATAGGGGAGACAGGGATTATTGGTTGTATTCCATTCCTCGTAGTCCGCGCCATTGAGGATGCCAGACAAGGCTTGGGAGCGGCGGCGGAGCAGGCCCTCCAGACCACAACCGTATTCCTGGGTGGTGATCTCGCGGGCATAGCGTGGGCTGACGGTGGCGACCATGTTGGCAAAAGCAATGCCCGCCTTGAGGAAATTGGTCTGGCCGTAGAACTCGAGGCCATCGGGCACGAAATAGTCCCAGGGCAGATTGGCCAGGGCATATTGGCTGGCAGGAAAAAGGCCCTGGTAGGCCAGGTTGTGAACCGTGAGGCAGGTGCGCGGGGCCGTGCGCCATTCCGGGAGGCGCCGCTGGTGGTGGATGAAGAGGGCGGCGAAGGCCGTCTGCCAATCATGGAGATGGAGCACCTCGGGTTGCCAGGACAGGTGCAGGGCCAGTTCGACCACGGCCTTTGAGAAGAACATGAACCGTTCGGCGTTGTCCGCGTAGTCGATGCCGTACTGTTCATAGAGGCCGGAGCGTTGAAAGAGTGCTGGCTGGTCCACGAAATACACCGTCAAGTTCTCCATGGGTTCCAGAGACCATACTTCACCGCTCGCCCGATTCATTCCCAATGGAATATCCAAGGGAAGCCCCGTCTGCTTGATCTGCGGGAATCGCTCCCGCACCCCGAGATAAAGTGGCGTGACCACACCGACGCGGTGGCCGGCTTGAACCATGGTCTTGCCCAGCGCCCCGACCATATCGGCCAGGCCGCCAGTCTTGGAATAGGGGTGAACTTCGCTGCTCGCCAGGAGGATGTTCACAGGGAGTTCAACCAGAGATCTTGCCGGTCTTGAGATACGGCTGAAGGCGAGTCGGCACGTTGATGGTGTCATCGGCCTGCTGATAGGTCTCGACCAGCGCGACAAAGAGCCTGGCCAGGGCGGTGCCGCTGCCGTTCAGGACATGCGGCAGCCGCTTCTCACCGGTCTCGGTTCTGAAGCGCAGATTCATGCGGCGGGCCTGGAAATCCTCGCAATTGGAGACGCTGGAAACCTCCAAATAGCTTCCCTGGCCAGGGGCCCAGACCTCGATGTCGTAGGTCTTGGCACTGGGAAACCCCATGTCGCCCGTGCATAGCAGCACGACACGGTAGTGGAGGCCAAGCAGTTGAAGCACGCGTTCGGCGTTCACGAGCATTTCCTCCTGCTCCTGGTAGCCGCGCTCCGGGGCCACAATTTTGATCAATTCCACCTTATCAAATTGGTGCATGCGAATCATGCCGCGTGTGCCGACGCCGGCGGCGCCCGCTTCGCCGCGGAAGCAGGGGGTGTAGGCGCAATATTTAATGGGAAGCTGGCACTGGGCCAGGATCTCTTCGCGGTGAATATTGGCGACGGGTGTCTCGGCGGTTGGGATGAGATAGAGCTTGCCAAGAGTCGAGGCATCCAGGCCCTCCTGGACTCCGTAATATTGGTCGGCAAATTTGGGGAACTGCCCGACCCCTTCCAGACACTGTGGCCCGACCATGAAGGGCGGTGAGACCTCGGTGTAAGTGTGCTCTTGTGTGTGAAGGTCGAGCATGAACTGAATCAGGGATCGCTCCAACCTTGCTCCCCAGTTCTTGTAGAGCACAAAGCCGCTGCCGGAGAGCTTGGCAGCACGAGCGAAATCGACGAGGTCCAGCTTCTCGCAGAGTTCCACGTGGGATTTAGGCTTGAAATCGAAGGCCGGTTTTTGGCCGAACGTGCGAATAACCGGGTTGTCGGCTGACGTTTTGCCCACGGGCACGGATTCGTGAGGGAGGTTGGGCAGGCTGAGCATCAAACGGTCACGGGCCGACTCGACCTCGCCCGCCTCCCGGTCGAGTTGGGCTATCCGGTCGCCCAAGGAGCGAGTCTCCGCCTTCTTGGCCTCCGCTTCTTCGGCCTTTTTTTGGGCCATGAGCGCGCCGATCTCTTTTGAAACCCGGTTCCTTTGGGCTTTGAGAGACTCGACTTCGGCCAGGAGCTTGCGCCGCTGCTCGTCCAAATTGAGCACCTCGTCGATGCGGCTTTCGTCGCCGGCGCCCCGGGTGGCGAGGCGCTGACGCACGAAGTCGGGCTTGTCACGGATTAGTTTGATGTCAAGCATCGGCGAATTATAGGTGCCAGGGTCCTTGGAGCAAGGATCATCATGGGGTCGGTTCTTAGTATTGATAACACCTCCATCTCCGTGGCAGGGGTTCTTCGAAGAGTTATCAATACTCAGAACCGACCCCATGAGGGTTTGCCATCACTCCATCGCTCCAGCACGCCGTCCCGCCGGCTCATGGTTTGTTCTAGCGTTGGGCGCGATGGTGCTATCCGCAGTTTCCGACCTCTTCGACGGCTATTTTGCCCGAAAACTTGGCGTCGCTTCGCGCTTGGGCACCTATGCGGATCGGTTGACTGACTTCGACATGGGCCCGACAAACGGAATGGATCAAGCCGCCCGCGGCGCAAAATCTTTCGGACGGAAGCCTGCGGGCACTTTCAAGCGGAAAATATCCCCGTGCATCCGCGCTACACCTATCCCCTGCGCCACCGCCGCCCGGTCCATTTCCTGGCTGCTCTCGACCGCCGCCAAGACTCCGTAAAGCTTGTAGCCTTTGAATTGCTGGGGAATGGGGGTCAAGCTCAGGAAGAAAACACTGGTTTGAGTTGCTTGATTCCATTGATGAGGAATTGAATGGCGATGGCGGCCAACAACAGGCCCATGATGCGGACGACGATGTGCATCAGGATGGGGCTTAACCATTGGGCGCCGCGCGCGGAGAGGCGCAGGATG
>JBJKSV010000617.1:0-4260 GCA_046703605.1 Limisphaerales bacterium | reverse complement strand
ACGTTGAAACGCCGGCTCGACCCGGTCGAAACAGACACCATCGCGACGGCTGCGCACCAGCGAAATATATTCCGCATGCGACCAACAAAGCGGCATCGCAGCGCCAGTAGGCGACTCACGCCTCATGCTTCCGCCTTTCAAGTCTTCGGCATCCCAAAGTTGTTCACATGTTGAGATCATCGTTCATGGGACCCATCCTAATCTCTGCGCCTCCTTTTAACGGAGGCGTTGAATTCGACATACATCTTGAGCGGTTCGGTTGTTGCTCACGAATACATGGTTCATTTGCCGCCAATTCTTGGCGACTATTCCAACATGGTGAACGATGCGTGGCGGTAAGCCGGTATCGGGTCCGCCGCCAGCAACGATCACCCGTTCCAAAGCACTTGCACATCTCGGGCCAAGTCCGCCAGTGGCTCTATTTCGTGGAAATCCTCAAGGAATCTGACGAATTGGCTGCGACCGGAGTGGATGGATGAGGTCGAAACAGCGCCAATTCCTTGGCGCGCTGGCAATACATTTTCGCTTGCACGAACTGAGGGAGCGCTTTAAGACATTGTGAGAAGGCGCCAACTGAACGTTTACTTCCTGCGCCGACTTCGAGAGAAGAGTATCGAGGCTAACGGCATGATGATGGACGCAACAGTCATTCACCTCATTTCGCAGAGGTGCGCTTCGCTTGTCGGTCCTGCTCGCCTCAACCTTTGAGTGCCAATCGGCTGGCTCGACGTCAACGGGATGGCGCGATCAGAGCAGTCGCTGCCTCTTCCGGCTGCCGCAATTCCCTGCCTTTGCACTCTAAACCCTCGATCTGTGGCTGGCTTTCGGTACAAGAGGGGTGCCGTGAACACCATGGCATGAAGCCTGCGATAGGAGAAAATAACAACAGCCGGCGCACGTTTCTGCGCGGCACACCAGACGACCAATGATTCGTGGCAATGCAATCGAACTTCTCAACTGAAATGGAAAGAAGACCGTGAGTGCGAGTGCGACCAAAAGACTGGTAGCGATCGTGACCGGGGCGTCGAGTGGGATAGGCTTGGGCATAACCCAAGCGCTTCTGAAACATGGTTATCAGATCGTCGCCAATTCGCGCGCGATCAGCAAATCAAAGGACTTACGACCGTTCGCGGACCTTGTTCTTGTGGACGATGACATTGGGAAACGCGAAACGGCCGTCCGAGTTGCAGATGCCGCCGTGAGCCGTTTTGGTCGCGTCGATCTGCTCGTCAACAACGCGGGCATTTATCTTCCGAAGCCGTTCACCGAATACACTGCGGCAGATTTTGAGAGGATGATCGGCACGAATGTCGCCGGTTACTTTCTTGTGACGCAGCAGGTGGTTACGCAGATGCGCAAACAGAAATCCGGCCACATCGTTTGCATTTCGGGGGCTTCGGTTGACCAGCCGTTCGCCGGCGCACCCATTTCACTTCCAGTCCTCACCAAGGCCACGATGCCCGCTTTCAGCCGCGCCCTGGCGATGGAATACGTGGCCGAGGGGATTCGCGCGAATACGATCTCACCTGGCGTGGTGGACACGCCAATGCACGCCAACGACAACCACGAGGCCTTGAAGAAGCTCCACCCAATTCCACGATTGGTTCAAATCTCTGAAATCG
The DNA here is from genome assembly GCA_046703605.1 of Limisphaerales bacterium. Classification (GTDB taxonomy): domain Bacteria; phylum Verrucomicrobiota; class Verrucomicrobiia; order Limisphaerales; family UBA8199; genus JAJYHY01. Next base: position 2,638 of record JBJKSV010000617.1, on the reverse strand, counting down.
TGGATGCTCTATTGTATTTGCAGTCGGCGCCCATGGTGAATGGCGAGAACATTCGGATTGATGGAGGAGCCCACGCCGGCGCCAAGTGGTAACAGAGCGGCTGCGAGCAGTCCTGGTTCGCGCGTTAGCGAGCTTGGACTTGCCACCCTGAATCCTCGGCGCCTTAACGACGGGACACTCGACGCAATGCTTCTGGTTACAGTCGCGAAGCCGTTCACGGACCGATCCATGTGTTTGCGGTCCGCTTTACCCGCGCGCTTCATGGAGCAGCGCCATATCCGCCTGCGCCAGGAGAACTGGTAATTCTTCGAGACGGTGTTGAGCGCTTTTTCTTTTTCAGATTCCTAAATCAACCTTTGAGTGCCAATCGGCTGGCTCAACGCCAATCGGATGGCGCGATCAAGGCAGTGGCTGACTCTCCGTGCGATAGTAAGTTCCCGGATTCGCACTCTAAACCATTGGCGCTTAATTGCTTTTCGCTAAACAGAGGAAGTCGTGATCACCATGGCATGAACACTGCAATCAGGGAGAATTGGGAAAGCCGGCGCAGACTTTTTGCGCGGGCAAAGATCACAACCGAAAATCTCAAGAATCAAAGCGTATATGACAAAGAAGATCAAAATCGTGGTAATTGGCGGCACCGGGCTCATCGGAACAAAGTTGGTGAGCATCCTTCGCCTGCGGGGATACGAGGTAGTCCCGGCCTCCCCCTCATCCGGTATCAACGCAGTCACTGGTGAGGGGCTGGCCGAGGCGCTCCAGGGCGCTCAGGTCGTAGTGGATGTGGCAAACGCGCCCTCCTGGGAAGACAAGGCCGTGCTCGAGTTCTTTGAGACCTCAAGCCGCAACCTCCTTGCTGCGGAAGCGGCCGCTGGCGTGAAACATCATGTCGCCCTCTCGGTCGTCGGCACCGAGCGTTTGCTCACGAGCGGTTACTTTCGGGCGAAGTTGGCTCAAGAAAAACTGATCAAGGCTTCCAAGGTTCCCTATACCATCGTCCGCTCAACCCAATTCTTCGAGTTCGTGGATGGCATCGCCAAGTTCGCCTCTGAGGGTGGAACCGTTCGGTTACCGTCTGCCATGATGCAGCCCATTGTTTCCGACGATGTCGCTGCTGCGCTGGCGGATGCCGCCCTTGGCGAGCCAATCAATGGCACGATTGAAATCGCTGGGCCTGAGCAGATCAGGCAGGACGAACTCGTCCGGCGGTTTCTGGAAGCAACCGGCGACGCCCGGAAAGTAATTACCGATGCCAATGCACGCTACTACGGCATAGAGGTGAACGATCAAAGCCTCGTCCCCGGCACTAAGCCGCGTCTCGGCTCCACAAATTTCGGCGATTGGCTCGACCGTACCGCATCTCAGAAGAAGGCGATTGAACGAGAGCCGGCGCCCGCATCAAGTGTCTCAGGGTAACTGGCAACAGCGTCGGTCACGAAACCTTCATCCTTGCCAAGGACGTCATGCTGGTCTTCGACAATTGCGACCCGCTTGTCGCTGCCAGTGGACGCCTCGCCGAAGCAACACAAGGGATTGGCGGTGCGCCAAGGGATTGGCGGTGCTTCGACTCGATAGAGGCACTCGTGTCGCGACTGATTCACTGGATTCCCAAGCGTTTCCAGGAAGGAACGCCGCTTCCGAGCTTGGCCCGAAACGTGCAAGTGCCATGAAACATGTCTATGTCGGGGAACAACAGCAAAGCACACCTTGGAAAGGCGACAATGACGCCAACTGAAAAGTCTAAACTGGATCCGGCCGACCGATACTCGGTCGGCCCTGAAACTCCCGGAACAGTGGCGCCAGAACCCATGCCGCCACCGCCCAAAAGGAAGCGAAAGCGGAAGCTTCTTGTCATTGGCGTAACGGGGCTAGTGGCTCTCATCGGTGTGGTCGTCTATTACATCCATTTCATCGCGCCCTATGAATCCACCGACGACGCGTTCATTGACGGTTACGTCACCATTGTCAGCTCGCGTGTGCCAGGCCAGGTCACGCGGCTCCTGGTAGTGGACAATCAACGGGTCAAGAAGGGTGAGGTGCTGGTCGAGCTGGATCCGAGCGATTACGAAACAAGCCTGGCCAATGCCGAAGCCGATTTGGCGACCGCGCGGGGTCGCTCCGACGAAGCCCAAGCCCAGGTGAAGGTCAGCGGCGCCAAGGTGGCTCAAGCGCAGGCGGAGGTGACATCTGCCAAGGCGGAAAATCAGCGGGCGGCGGATGACCTGAAGCGCTACGAATCCGTGGAGAGCCAAGCCGTATCCAAAACCGCCTTCGATCTGGCCCAAGCACAGGCCCGCTCCGCCAAGGCCAATCTGGAATCGGCGCGCAGCCAGGTCGAAGCGGCCCAAGCGCAAGAGGTTTTAAGCCAGGCCGCTGTTGCAACCGCCGACGCGGCGGTGCAACAGGCTCAAGCGAAAGTCCGACAGGCCGAATTGAATCTATCTTACACCAAGATCATCGCTCCGGTCGCAGCGCGGGTTACCGCCCGCACAGTTCAGCCGGGCAATTACGTGCAGCCTGGTCAAGCGTTGCTGGCCCTGGTTCCAACCAACGTTTGGGTGACCGCCAATTTCAAGGAGACGCAGTTGGCCGATATGCGGCCGGGAGACCCCGTTGAAGTCCACGTTGATGCTTATCC
>JBJKSV010000616.1:0-8388 GCA_046703605.1 Limisphaerales bacterium | reverse complement strand
AATCGTCCTGCAAGCCTGGCATAAAAAGCGCGTGGTTCCCCCGTGGTCTCAATGGTCAGCACCAGCCGGCGGGAGGGAGGCCGATGCAAGAGCGGCCGGTCCGGAGCGTTTTGGAGTCCACCCCATTCCGAGGACGCGCCCAGTCCCCACCATTGCGCCCCCAGCGCCAAACCGAAAACCCAACCGTCCCGCAGATATCGCCGCCACAGCCGGCGCGGCTCCTGTCAGAGCCGGTACCACCATTCCAAGCCGGACCGTCGGACCCAGAGCGGGGCGCGCTTCAATCGGCCCGCCAGAAAATCCAGTGTTCCTCCCACGCCAATGCTCACCGGCACATTTAACGACTGGCAGCACATCGCCATCCATTTCTCCGCCTTGGGACATCCGAAGGCAACAAAGAGCAGGTCCGGGCGAGCGGCACGGACCCGGCGGGTCATATCCTCGAAATCCATTTCCAGCAGGGGCTTGAAGGGCGGTGAATAATGGCCGGCGATGATTGCCTCGGGGAATCGTCGGCGCACCTCGGCCACAGCCAGGTCGTTGGTCTGCGGGGCAGCACCCAAAAAGAAAAGGCGATAGCCTTTCCGCGCCGCTAACCCAATGATGTCCGGCATCAAGTCGGCCCCAGCCACCCGTTCCGGAAGCCATTGGCCCAACCAGCGCGAGGCCCAGACCAAAGGCGTGCCATCGCATAGCACCAGCGGCGCATCCAGCAGGACGCGGCGCAATTCCATATCCCGGAGAGACTGCACGAGGAAATCCACATTGGCCGTTGCGATGTAATGGGGCCGGCCTGACTCGATCATTTGTTCAATCCGCTCCAGCGCTTGTCCGGTGGTGACCGCATCAAGACCCACCCCCAACAGGACGGCCGGCAGCGAGGCTTTCGCCCGCCTGTCGCGGGTTATCCGCTCCGCCGCAAGCCGCGTTTCGGTCTCGATGAGGGATCTCCCCAGAACGTACGGAACTGCCATGATCGAGTGCTTACACTCGTTTCTTGTCACGCAGAATGGGTTGTCTCCCTCCAGTCAGGTGGGAAAAACACCCGTCGTGGGGCTAACCCTTCGGCCCGGAGCAAAGCCGGGCCTAAGGCCCTGTTTCGGCGCATGCCGGCCCGGCTGAAGCACCTTCAACTGCGCCCGTCCCCGTCATGCGCCGGGAGTGCCCCTGTGCGCTATAGGACCAACACCGACATAAGAGTTTCTCCGTATCCTGACGCAATAATGCGTCCCCGGCTGATTGTTGGGGCCCCTTCCTTGCCCTCAAGCTTGCTCGACTATGAACAAAACCCATTTCGCGTTTTGGGGACTGCTAGTTGGAGGGCTAATCTTGAAGGGCAATCTGGCATTGCGTGCCGCCGACGCGGCGTCCGCTCCCACGGTGGCCTTTGGTCTCACCAATTCTCTGCCCGGTCTCACTCCGGTGGACTATTGCATGCTCGAGCAGCCCAAAGTCGGCGATCATGTGTTGCATGTCCTGACACCGACGCTGCTGGAAGTCGATATGATCACGACCAAGGCGCCGGACCCTGCTGCCGTTACAAACTGGAACCTGGTCAATGGCGGATTGAACTTCTTGGCGCCTTCTCCCCAGGTCTTTGCCGTCACGGCCGACGGTCAAAGCGTGCCGGTGACAGGCGTCGGCTTCAAACGGCGCCCCCTTTACGCCCCGATAGCCGGTTACGATTTGCGCATCGAGAATTCCCTTTATCTCGAGTTGAGTACTCCCATCCATGACAATCAGCAGGTCGAAGTTACCGATACCGACGGCAAACTCTGGAGCGCCGCCCTCCCATTCACCGCGAGGGCGGATCCCTTGCGATACAGCTCTCTGATCCACGTCAACCAGGAGGGCTATATGCCTAACTATCCCAAAGTGGCGATGGTGGGTGGTTATGCCGGCAGCCTCGGGGAGGTCGCGATCTCCGCCAGCTCGTTCACCATTGTCGATGCCCGCACCGGCGCCAGTGTCTTCCAGGGCACATTGGTCAAGCGCCCCGACGCCGGCTATACCTACAGCCCGACTCCGTACCAGGAGGTTTATCAGGCCGACTTCACCGGCTTCAACACGCCTGGTCAGTACCGGTTGGTGGTGCCCGGCTTGGGCGGTTCGTTGCCCTTCATTATCAGTGGGGGCGTGGCGATGGATTTCGCGCGCGCATACGCCCTGGGCCTCTACCATCAGCGTTGCGGCACTAATCTCGCCTTGCCCTATACCCGCTTTACCCACGGCGTCTGCCACGCGGCGCCCGCCAGCGTCCCCATGCCGGCCTCTTCATTCGCATTTACCTGGACGACCATCTCGAATTACGCGAGGATCCTCAACCCCGATAACCCTCCTCAAACCGCCCCTGCCCTTACTGGTCCCGCTGAGCAGCGGTTTCCGTTTGTCAACCAGGGCCAGGTGAATGTGTCCGGAGGGCACCACGACGCGGGCGATTACAGCAAATACACCATCAACAGCGCGAGTTTCATCCATTACATGATGTTCGCCGTCGATTCACTGCCGGGAGTCGCCCAACTCGATAACCTCGGCATCCCGGAGAGCGGCGACGGCATCAGCGATGTGATGGAGGAAGCCAAATGGGAAGCGGACTTCCTGGCCAAGATGCAAGACGCCGACGGCGGCTTCTATTTGCTGGTCTATCCTCGCGACCGCGAGTATGAGGCCGATGTGACGCCGGACCATGGCGATGCTCAGGTTGTTTGGCCAAAGACAACCACCTCTACGGCCGCCGCCGTTGCGGCCCTGGCCCAGTGCGCCTCCTCGCCATTGTTTAAGAAGACCTATCCCGCCACCGCCGCGCTCTACATGCAAAGGGCAATGCTCGGCTGGCAGTTCCTCACCAATGCCATTGCCCGCTACGGCAAAAATGGGGCCTACCAGAAGATCACCCATTACGGCGATGATTTCGCCGATAACGATGAGCTGGCGTGGGCCGCGTGCCAGATGTTTCTGGCCACCGGCGACCCGGCCATCCAGAAGCTCCTGATCTCCTGGTTCGACCCGTCCAACCCGGCCACGTGGCGCTGGGGTTGGTGGCACGACTCGGAATGCTACGGCCACGTGATTCGCAGCTATGCCTTCGCCGTGCAAAGCGGGCGCGTTGCCTCCGCGGCTGAGCTTGATCCAACGTTCCTGGCCAAATGCCAGGCGCAAATTGCGGCGGCGGGCGATGACGCCCTGGCCTGGTCGGAACAGTGCGCCTACGGGGCCAGTTTCCCGCCTGCGACCAAGGCAGTGGAGAGCGCGGGTTGGTTCTTTTCCACGGACCAGGCCTTTGACATGGCGGTGGCTTACCAGTTGAACCCAAAGCCGGATTACATCGGCGCAATCCTGGCCAACATGAATTATGAGGGCGGCAATAATCCCCTCAATGTCTGTTTCATTACCGGTCTGGGCTGGAAGCGGCCCCGCGACATCGTCAGCCAATGGGCCTTGAATGACCAGCGCGTGTTACCGCCTTCGGGCATTCCCATCGGCAACATCCAAAGCGATTTCGAGTGGTTGTGGAATTACCAGGGTGAACTCGAAGAGCTCTGTTTCCCCTCCGATGGCGCCACGATCGCTCCTTACCCCTTTTATGACCGCTGGGGCGACAGTTGGAATGTTAGCACTGAAATGGTCATTCTCAACCAGGCCCGGAGCCTGAGCACGCTTGCCTTCCTGGCCGCCCAGACCTCCTTGAAGACACAGGCCTGGAAAGCCGTGCCGGCCCAGATCATCGGCCCCGCCACCGTTGTCCCCGTTGGCTCGAACGTTACGTTCACGTTGGAAGCCCCGGGAATGGACATGAGCCTGGCCCGGATCACCTGGGAGGCGCGCAACCAACAGCCCGTGTTTGCTCCCAGCCTCAGCTACGCGCCGCTGGACAACGGCTCGCAATGGGTCGAGGCGGAGGCGCAATGGCCGGATGGCCGCCGTGTGTTTGCCGCCACCAACTTCATGGCAAACTCCCCGGACATCGTCTGGATCGATGACGCCGTTCCGGAGGGGGCCGCCACCGGCGCTGACGGCGGGGATTCCTGGAATTGGGTCAACGCCAATCCCGCCCCCCACTCCGGCGCCCTGGAGGATCAATCCGCGCTGGTTGCCGGGGAACACCAACACTTCTTTTATGGCGCGACCGCGACCCTGGCCGTGAACGTGGGCGATGTCCTTTACGCCTGGGTCTTTCTGGACCCGGCCCACCCTCCTACCGAGATAATGCTGCAGTGGAACGATGGCACTTGGGAGCACCGGGCATATTGGGGGGGAGATACTTTGGGCTATGGGGTCGAGGGCACCGATAGCCGGCGGTATATGGGGCCGTTGCCCCCCACCGGCCAAAGGGTGCAATTAGAGGTTCCCGCTGCGGATGTCGGACTCGAAGGCGCCACGCTCAATGGGATGGCCTTCACCCTTGATGGTGGCCAAGCCACTTGGGACAGCGCCGGCCTCATGAGCCAGGAAGCGGCGGCGGGTAGCAAGACCAGCACCAGCGGTGGAATTCTCCTTTCGCTGGCGGTAAACGGCGGCCAGCCGGTTCTGAGCTGGCCCAGCACCCCCGGCACGCTCTATCGTATCTATTACAAACAGACGATGCTTGATACGACGTGGACGGACCTCACGAACGTCACCGCCAGCGCCTCAACCACCTCCTGGACGGATACTACCGCCCCCACCAATCAACCCCGCTTCTACAGGGTCCAACAAATGCAGTAAGCACCACCAATCAAGCGTCCAGCAATCCAACATTCCAACAATCCATTATTCCGCTGTTGCGCAGGGCCTCGGGATTTGGCACAACCATTGCCCATTTGCGACATGAAAACAGACACAAACAACGCGACTGAAAAACAATTGCTCGATTTGCTCAAGAAGGTGCTCCCCAAGGCGACTTCCGACCCCCGGCTCGCCGACCAGATCTATGACGCGGTCGAGCTCCACCTTAAGACCAACGCCCGCGCCTCCGCCTTTCAGCGGTTCTGTTCCCGGGTCAAACTGCCCGACCTCGAAGCCAAGAGTATCGAAGAGGTTAAGACTCAGTTGGTTGAATCCTTCAAGGACGCCGACCTGACGTTGAAGCCGAACCGGAAAGAGAAGATGCTCGCGGTGGAAGTGGGTCTGCCGGACGGCGCCCAATTCAGCGGCGCCATCCAGGTGGACCCCAATCCGCCCATCGAAGAATCGGAGGAGCAGGAAATCAAGCTCAAGTTCGTTCCCTTTCCCGTCTCCCTTCCCGGAGACAAGGAATTGGTATGGCTCCTGGCCAAGCGCGAAGACCTCTCTCCCCAAGAGGGCGGGATAGCCTTAACCAAGCTCGAAGAGGACTTCTGGGCGTCTAAAACCGGCCAAAAGCTCCTCCGCGACCGCGTCGAACGTTCCTTTCCAGAGTTCATCGCCCGCGTGCCCGCCGGCATGCTCAGCGAAGCGGGCCTTAAGAGGCACTACAAGGCGCCCGAGCCGATAAAGGTCTTGCGCGACGGCCACAATCCTGAAGGCCTATAGCCGCCGGCGCGTTCGAACATCTCGCCGATGTATCGAATCGTAAAGCTTCCCGGCGGTGCTCACAGCGTTCACTCGCTTGAGCACCATGAGACGTTTCACCCCGTGGTGGGGCCAACCGCCGAAGCCGAAGCGCTCTACGTTCGCCAACTCCGGCTTGTTGAGCGCCTGCGGAGCCACAGCGGACCGTTCGTGCTCTGGGATGTCGGGCTTGGCGCAGCGGCCAACGCGGTCACTGTTCTTGAGGCCCTAAAGCACGTTCCCTGCTCGCTGCACCTGCTGAGCTTTGACCTCTCGTTCGCCCCGCTGGAGTTCGCCCTTGATCATACGGACGCTCTCTCCTACCTGGCGGACTATGAAGCCCCGCTTAGGCAACTCATCGCAACCAGCCACGTTGAGCTTGCCAACGAGGCTTGCCACGTCAATTGGCAAGCCCACATCGGCGATTTCCCAAGCCTGCTCACCCAGCCTGGCGCCCAAGCGCTCGACAAACCACATGCCATCATGTTCGACGCATTTTCGCCCGCAACCAACCCCGCAATGTGGACCTTGCCGCTGTTCACCAACCTGTTTGGCCTCTTGACGCCGGCACGGCCGTGCGCCCTGCCAACCTATTCCCGGAGCACGATGCTGCGCGTAACCTTGCTCCTCGCCGGCTTTTTCGTCGGCGTGGGCCACGCCACCGGCGAGAAGGAAGAAACTACCATTGCCGCCAACACGATGGAGTTGATTGATGAACGCCTCGGCCACCGCTGGTTGCAGCGCGCCCGCCGCTCCACCAGCGCTGAACCGCTTGGCCAGCCGATCTATCGCCAAGCCGCTATCTCGGAGGAAACCTGGCAGGCCCTGATCCGGCATCCGCAATTCGGCGATCTTCACCCGTACCGGTAAGGCCGGGGCATAGGGAAGGCGTCAGGCAAATGGCGGATTTCCTTCACCACGCCCTCTCGCAGGAGCACCTCCACTATATCGAAGCGGACCTTTACCTGGGGGTTCCTGAGCAGACGCAAATAATCGAGTCCCGCACGCGTCAACCGCCACTTCCGCTCGCCATCGACCGCCGAGGCGGGCCGGCCCCACTCCTCTGAGGAGCGGGTTTTCACCTCCACGAATACCAGGCACTCTCGATCTCGAAAGATCAGGTCAATCTCCCCCCGATCCGACCGGAAATTCGCCGTCAGGAGTTTCATCCCGGCCCGGCGCAAATGCTTCCTGGCTGCCCGCTCGCCCAACCTTCCGCTCCGAAGGTGCTGGGCCTCCTGTTTTCCGCACCCGAGCTTCTTGAAGAAATCCCACCACACGTTTAGAAATGCACCACTACGTTTGGCTCCAGCGAAACATATCCAAAGGAATTCAAATCCGAATGCCGCGTTGCGGCTTCCGGTTTGTTTTGCTTCCGCGGTCGGCCTTTTCTATAAATCCCGACCGGGCGTGACAACCGAACTCATATCTCGCAACTGCCCGCTCTGCGGCGGCGGCAATTCAGAACCGAGCCTGGAGAAAGGCGCCCTTCACCTGGTGCGCTGTCTCCAATGCTCAATGGTCTATGCCAATCCTGTTCCGGGAGACCTCGCTTCCGGCGAATACTACGACCGCGTGGGGGCCGATTACTATCTCTCTCCCGCAAAACTGCGGAGTGACTATGCCGATGTCCGATTCGAGCGCGAACTGCGCCTCTTCCGGAAGTATTGCCCTCATGGCGCCGTCTTGGACGTAGGCTGCTCCTCCGGCGGGTTTCTCTACCAACTCAAAAAACGATTCGGAGATTGTTACGATGTGCTGGGGGCCGATGCCAGCGGCCCCGCCTTGGATTACGCCCAGTCCAGAGGCCTGCCGGTACGCCGCGGCAACTTTCTCGACCAGTCCCTCCCTTCCGGGAGTTTCGATGCCATCAGCTTTTGGGCCGTCCTGGAGCATTTGCTCGAACCGGCCCGGTTTCTCGAACACGCTTCCCAACTGCTCAAAACCCGCGGCCTTTGCTTTGTCCTGGTCCCGAACTTCGAATCGTTGGCCACGCGCATTCTCCGCGCCCGTTACCGCTATATCTATCCCCAGCACCTAAACTACTTTACACGGGCGACACTGACGCTATTTGTGCGACCCTGGTTCTCTGTAGTTGAACTGCGCTCGACTCATTTCAACCCATTCGTACTATGGCAAGACTGGCGGCGTGGAAACCAAGATGTTTCCAATCCAGAACGAGCGGCGCTCCTGGAGAAAACCACCGCGTGGAAGCAAAATCCCGCGCTGAAACCGATCAAGCTGCTTTATCGCCTGTGCGAAATGTCACTCGGCACGCTCAATCTGGCCGATAACCTCGCCGCAGTTCTTATCAATCGCCCGGGCCAAAGCCATTGAGCCGGGCCGGCTCCAGCAAAGACCCGCCCCCAAAGGTCTGTCACCACGCTAATGGGGGCGGTGGATCCCAGCGTGCCGGGTCTCTTCGAGGCTTTGCTCTCGCCCAGCGCCAGCCCTCTTACTGTCGAGGCCGCGGGCGGGGCGAACCGTTCGTACTCGAGCTATTTCTTCTTATTGGCTCGCTTCGCGGAGCCGGCCTTTTTTGGAGCGGCGCTGGACTTCTTGGTTGCGTTCTTAGCTGTCTTTGCGGACTTAACGGCCATAGGTTTCACCTTTCATTTTAGGATTCATGCCTCGCAAGCTTATTGCAGTGCTTCGCGAGGACGCATCATCATGTATCTTTTTGGGGGACTTTGTAAACATCAAAATTAAGAAAAGTGACATTAGAGGCACTCTTTTTTCGTATAGATGCCAATTTGAGGCCCAAACACCCCGTCGAGATGCTTGTCCCGAGCCCCAGCCCGATAATTTTCATGCCACGGGCAAAACTACAACACTCCGCAGGCAGGGGCGCGCAGTCCTCTGCGCGCCCTGACCGTGTGT
>JBJKSV010000615.1:0-3524 GCA_046703605.1 Limisphaerales bacterium | reverse complement strand
GAGGCGGTTTTCCGCCTGGTCGAAGATGGTTTGGGCGTTGGCCTCGAAGGTTTCCTCGTCAATTTCCTTGCCGCGGTAAGCGGGCAGGCAATGGAGTACCAGGGCGCCCGGTTTGGCCAAGCGCACGACGGAGGCGTTTATCTGGTATCCCTGCATCTGGCGGACGCGCTCGGCGGATTCCGCCTCCTTGCCCATCGAGACCCAGACATCGGTGTAAAGGGCATCGGCCCCTTCAGCCGCCCCGCGGACGTCCTCGGTGCAGACCACCCTGCCCCCCGCGCGACGAAGCAAGTCGGCGGCCGGTTGAAATGCCTTGGGCGCGGCGACCCGCAACTCGAAGCCGAGTTTGGCGGCGGCGAAGATCCAGGAGTTGACGACGTTGCACGCGCCGTCCCCCGCGAACGTGATGACCTTGCCTCCAATGGGCCCCCGCTTCTCCTGGAAGGAGAAGATGTCCGCCAGGATTTGGCAGGGATGTTCGTCGTCCGTTAGAGCGTTGACGGTCGGGATTTGGGCGAAGCGGGCGAACTCTTCCACATCACTTTGGGCATAGGTCCGGAAAATTGCGCCATGGACAAACCGCGCCAGCACGCGGGCCGTGTCTCGAATCGGTTCGCCGCGGCCAAGCTGAATCTCGCTGGCCGGCAGGAAGAGCGCCTGGCCCCCCAGCTCCCGAACACCGACCTCAAAGGAGACGCGCGTGCGGGTGGAGGCTTTGGAAAAGAGCATGGCCCAGAACTGTCCCTTCAAGGGGAGCCGCGAATGGTGTCCGCGGGCCGCTTTCATTTTGGAGGTCTCGGCCAGGAGGCTCTCGATGTCCTCTTTGGCCAGTTTTTCAATGCTCAACAGATGTCTCATTTCCCGGTTTGTTGCGTCAGTCTCGCGCATGCGTTTTCAATAATTGCCAGCCCTTCCTCGGCCTCGCTGCGCTGAAGGGTCAGCGGAGGCAATAGGCGCAGTATCTGGCCGCCGGCCGGGATGGTCAGCAGGCCGGCCTGGTGGAGCAGGTTCGCCAGCCGAGAAGACTGGGTCTTGGAACTCTCGCCTGGAAGATTGGGGATTTCCGGGGCCAGTTCAATGCCCAGCATCAGGCCCAGGCCGCGGACCTCTCCAATGACTTGTGGGAACTCGCGAGCCAACCGTTCCAAGCCGCTCTTCAGGAATGCGCCCATGACCCGCGCGTTCTCCGCAAGCTTCTGGCGCTCGACGACCTCAAGGATCTTGAGCGCTACCGCGCAGGCCAGGGGCGAACCGCCAAACGTGCTGCCGTGGGTGCCCGGCCCTAGCAGATCCGCATAAGGCCCGCGAACCCAGAATGCCCCAATCGGAAATCCCCCGCCAAGGGACTTGGCCATGGAGATCCCGTCCGGAAGAAAAACCGGGGCATGCCCGTTGGAGGAGGCAGAATCTTCGAGGATGCGCTGAAAACTTTGGAAACGCCCAGTGCGGAAATGGCCATCCTGCACCCCATCCATCAGGAGGAGGAGCTTCTTCTCGTCGCACAACTTGCGCAGGCCCAGGAGATACTCTGGTCTCGCCGGCGTTACCCCGCTTTCGCCTTGGATGCCCTCGATAAGGATGGCGGCCGTTGCGGGGGAAAGGTTAGCACGCGCCGCGTCCAGGTCGTTAAAGGGAATCTGCCGGAAGCCGGCCACCATCGGCTCGAAACCCTTCTTGACCTTCTCCTGCCCCGTGGCGGCAATGCCCGCCAACGTCCGGCCATGAAAGGAATTGCAGGCGGTGAGAACCTCGAAGCGGCCCTCATCGTGGCCGAATTTGCGGGCCAGTTTGTAGAGGCCCTCGTTAGCCTCGCCGCCGCTGTTGCAGAAAAAGCATTTGCCCGGGCCGATAAGATTAACCAGGGCCTTTGCCAACCGGCCCTGGGGCTCGTGGTAATAGAAGTTGGAGACGTGAATGAGCTTTCGCGACTGCTCCAGGAGCGCCTCCGTGATGGCTGGATGGCCATGGCCCAGGGCGGTGACCGCAATCCCGCCCCCCAGGTCCAGGTAGCGTTTCCCGGTCACGTCATAAACGTAGGCGCCCGACCCACGGTCCAGAACGATGTCAAAACGCCCGTAGCTGGGCACGACGTTCTCTTGAAACAGGGCCTGGATGGCAGCCGCCTCATTGCGCAGAATTGGAGGCGGCGACGGAAGAATCTCGTTCATAACGCTGCCTCTCATCACTTCCAAACCTGAAGCGGTTCGACCAGCGGCCGCCACTCGGCCGCCTGAGGGATTCTCACCTTGCCCCAGGTTGTGCAGAGATAGCCGAGAAGGCGAGGGTTGTTTTCGCTGGTTCTCAAGTTGTGGGCGAAGGCGCTGAAGGCCTTCGCCGCCTCCAAGGGCTGCCAACCCGAGGGCCAAACCCGGAAGCCTTTCTTCAACAGATAGGGCACGGAGGGATACTCCGCCCGTTTGTTGTAATGCCAATCACAAAGAATGATGTCCTTTGGCGCCAAATCCACCGCCCCTTCGGTATGGTTTTCCGAGGCCTCCCATTTGCCGTAGCCCGTGGCTTTGGCACTGAGGAAGCGGTCGCCCCACATCAACATCTCCAAATGCCGTTGGCCGACAATGTGCGAATGGAGGGCGTTGACCTGCATGGCGAAGAGCTTCGCCGGGTCCTGGCCGCGGCAGCGCGGGCAGTACTTCGAACCGATGATGAACACTTCATCCATCCCGACATGGAAAGCGTCGGCATCGAAGGCGTCGATCAGTTCGTCGATAAGGGCGAAGACGACCTTATCAACATCCGGAATCTGCGGACACCAACTCCGGCAATAAATGCCCTTGTTGCCGGGAAACTGGCCGGGCGTCTCGTCAAAATCGGGGTGCTTGGCCAAAAGTTCCCCGGTCGTGCCGCCCCAGGACTGGTGGCCCAGGCAATTGAGCTGCGGAATGAGCCGGATGCCGCATTCCCGCGCCTTCCGCGCCAATTCCCGCGCGCCCGCCTTGGTAACATAGTGCGCGGGACGCAACTCCGGATGAGACTGAAAATCGAAGTTATAGTCCACCTCCACAATCACGACGTTCACGCCGGCGGCCGCCAGCTTGGGCAGCTCCTCATCGAGTTGCTCCGCTTGCCGGTCGCTGCTCAGGCCCAGGTGAATGCCGCGCCAGATGGGGTTCCTCTCGCGCCAGGCCTTGAGCCAGGCTGGGTGGGGGTGGGAAGGAATCGCGGGCGTCGCGGCCTGGACCCCCGAGGCGAGCATTAGGGCCAGACACAGGACGGCCGCCGAAAGCCGCCAAAGGCCGCGACCTCTCAATGTCCGTTGATTCAATTCAGACACCACCGCATCTGTATTTGTGGATATACTCATGGCTTCTTGAGTCCGATGACGTGCCATCCTAAACCCGCCGCAACTTTTGCCGCAACCCCTAATAACGAAGTGCCCTTGACTCGCCTCCCTCTTGAGCCGATACTATTTTCGTTCCGCATGGGGGCGTACTGGTTTCGACCTGACGGATACGCCGGAGGCGGCATGCCGAGGATGGTTCGTTGGCCTCGTTAATCATCGGACC
>JBJKSV010000614.1:0-5378 GCA_046703605.1 Limisphaerales bacterium | reverse complement strand
GTCCTCATTCGACTCCAGCGAGATCACCACTGGCGACCTTAACAATAATCCCGCGTTCGGGTCGCTGGGCGACTACTACGGGTGCAGTGTGTCTGGCTGGATCACTCCGACGGTTACGGGGGATTACACGTTCTTCCTGGCCAGCGATGACGCCTCCCGTCTGTTCCTGAGCACGGATGCGAATCCGATCAACCTGCAGCAGATCGCCGACGAGACGGGCTGCTGTCACGGTTTCCAGGAGCCGGGCTACGCCACTACGTCCACCCCCATTCCGCTGCAGGCCGGCCAGCCCTACTTCATCCAGGCTCTTCAAACCGAAGGTAACGGGGGCGACTATGTGAAAGTGGCCTGGCGCATCTCCACAGATACCACCCCTGCTGCGAACCTCCAAGCCATTCCCGGAACGTATCTTTCTTCCTACGCCCCGGGGGCGCCTCCCGCCTTCAATCCGGTGGTTTATTCCAACGGCAAGATCACGCTGAGCTGGTCGGGAACCGCAGTGCTCCAGCAGTCCAGCGATCTGAAGACATGGACGCCGGTTTCCGGCAACCCAACCAGTCCGTTCCAGATTGATCCCGCGAGCGGCCCGGCGGCCGAATTCTACCGCCTGGCGCAGTAAACCCGGAGATCCTTTGTGGAGGCCGGGACGACTCTCGACCTCCGCTTAACCTCATTCACCAACGGGTGCTGACGAGCGCGTCCGCACCCGCTGCTTCTAAACTATCTTGCGCAACTTGGTGACGCGACCAACCTCGACCCATTCGACGACGAAGATATCGCCCTCAAGGTCGTAATAAGCGCTGTGAGGCGCGATGAACTTGCCCGGGATAAAGTCCGTGCGCGGCTTGTCCCTCAGGCCTTCGTAAGTGCCGCCGTCGCCCAGATGGACGATCACCTTGTTGGTGCGGTCCAGGATGGTCACCTCCGCCATGAGGTCCGGCACGACCAGGTCGCCGCCGTGTTGGTGGAAATGGCAGGGCAACCGCATCCCCTCGGTGACAAAGCAGATAGGCCGGCCATCCAGCGTAAAATACTGGAGGCGGTGATTGCTGCGGTCCGCCACAACCAGGACGGGTTCGGGGCCGCGCGTATCGACCATCAGACCGTGGGAGCAGAGGGTCTGGCCTCTTTCCTTGCCAGGTCCGCCGAATGAGCGGATGTATTTGGCGTCGGCGGAATACTGGTGAATCCAGCTCTTGCCGTAACCGTCCGCGACGTAAAAATCGCCGTTGGGAGCCGTGGCGACATTGGTCGGATGATACTCCTCGACACTATTGTAGAGGCCCGACTCCATCGGCACACTCAGCCGGAAGACGTCCTTGCCTTCGAGCGTGGTTTTGACCATCAGGTGCCGCTTAAAGTCGCACAGGTAAAGGAATTCCTCGCGCCCCTCCTTATTGATATGCAGGCCGTGGGCGCCTCCCTTGAACTCCGCACCCCAGGAGCGGACGAACTTGCCGTGCTCGTCAAACACGACCATGGTGTCGTCCTTGAGGCTGCCCGCGCCGACCGTATGGGCAATATGAACGCGGCGCTGGGAATCCTGGCACACGCCATGGGTGTTGCCGTAGGTGATGCTCGGAGGCAATTGCCCCCAATCATGAATGCACTCGTAGGTGTGGTCGCCTTTGCCAAGGATCGGACGGCGAAGCCCGGCCTTGTCTTCCGCCCCCAATAGAGTAGGGCCGGACGCGGCCATGGCCGTCAAGGCTGTGGCTTTGAGAAATCGGCGCCGGTTGAGGCGCCCCGATCGGCTTAGGGATTGCTTGCGCATAGATTCATTGCCGCCAATACGGCGCAAACGGCGCGCCGCCTGGTCAGACTACGGTGAATATTTCTACTACACTACCTCAGATCCGCTGATGCGCAATCGCTAACTGGCGGAGTGCCGGACGATCCGCTAAGCTGGCAGGGCACGTGGAAATTCCAGATGTTGACACTTTCAGGCATCCAAAAGGCGTATGGCGACCGGATTCTGTTCGCCGAGGGCACGCTTCAGGTCAATCGGCAGGACCGCATCGGCCTTGTCGGCCCAAACGGCGCGGGCAAAACAACCCTCTTTTCCATCATCCTTGGTGAAGAATCGGCCGATGCGGGCCAGATCTCCTTTGAACGGGGTCTGCGCATCGGCTACCTGCCCCAGGAGAACGCCCCGGTGGGGGATGAGACGGTGATTGAACTGGCGACCGCTATCAGCCCTGATTACACGCGGTTGCGCCGCATCCTCAAGGCTTGGGAATCCGATCACCCCGCCGAGGTCCTCCAGGCTGCCGAAATCCACGATGACGTCCACGACCGTTTCAATGAGTTGGGGGGGTACGCCCTGGAGGCCAAGGCCAAACAGATTCTGGCCGGACTGAGTTTCCGGGAGAAAGATTTTGACCGGCCCGCGCGAGAGATGAGCGGCGGCTGGGTCATGCGCGGCCATCTTGCCCGGCTGTTGACCCAGGAACCCGATCTGCTTCTCCTGGATGAGCCGACAAATCATCTCGATTTGGGGGCCTTGCTCTGGCTTCAGGACTACCTCAAGACCTACCCCGGCGCCATTCTCTTGATCTCGCACGACCGCGAGTTTCTTAACCAGTTGGCCGGCAGCATTGTCGAGATTCGCCAGAGCCGGCTCATCCGCTATCGCGGCGGCTATGACGATTACCTCGAGCAACGCGAGGCGCACGAGCAGCAGTTGCTAGCCGCCTACAAACACCAGGAGCGCGAAATCGCCCGGCTCATGGAGTTCGTCAATCGTTTCCGCGCCAAGAACACCAAGGCAACCCAGGCCCAGAGCAAGCTGCGCCAAATCCAGCGCATGGAGAAGCTGGAAGCGCCCTCGAAGGCGGACAGCAAGATCGATTTTGAGTTTCCGCAGCCTCAACGCAGTGGCCATCGCGTGATCCGGCTCCAAGGCATCCACCATGCCTACGGGGAAACGGTGGTCTATCGCGGCATTGATTTTCAGGCCGAGCGCGGCCAGCGCATCGTGCTGGTCGGGCCCAACGGAGCCGGGAAATCAACGCTGTTGAAGATCCTGGCGAGCGTGCTGACCCCGCAAGCCGGCGTCCGCGCCCTCGGCCATAACGTCAAGAGCGGCTATTACTCACAATATCGCGTGGAAATGCTCCATCCGGACCGGACGGTGCTCGAAGAGGCCCTCGATACTCCGCAGCGCGTCACTGAGCAATCCGTCCGCACGTTGCTGGGCTGCTTTCTTTTCCGAGGCGACGAGGTTTTCAAGAAGGTCAATGTGCTCAGCGGGGGCGAGAAGAGCCGCTTGGCCCTGGTGAAGCTGCTGCTGGACCCCCCCAACCTGCTCCTCATGGACGAACCGACCACGCATCTTGATATGGCGAGCATCGACGCCCTGGCCTACGCCCTGGACCAATTCCAGGGCACACTCATCTTCATCAGCCACGACGTCTATTTCATTCGCGCCCTGGCCAACCACGTCGTTCACGTCAACGCCGGCCATTTGACCCATTATCCCGGCGGCTATGAGTATTACCTCGACAAGACCAAAGCCGCATCCGAACGCGCCGGTTTAACCGCCGGCAACGGCGCCCCGTCTTCCTCGTTGGCCAGTGTGGAAACGGAGACCTCCCCAGCCGCCGGGCCGTCTGGCGCCGCCTTAAGGAAGGAGCAAAAGCGGCGCGAGGCCGAAGAGCGTCAGACCCGCTCGCGCGAACGCAAGGCGCAGCATCAGGTAGTGCATGCCCTGGAATCGGAAATCAATGAACTGGAGGTGCGGCAGATGGAGTTGGTCGCGGACCTTGAAAAGCCTGAGACCTACGAAACGCCCGGCCTGGCGCAGGAAATCAACCGCCAACTCGTCGCGGTTCAGAAACGGCTCACCGAACTCAATCCCCAGTGGGAGCATGAGGCGACGAAGCTGGCGGGCCTCGAATAATCGATGGCTGGCGCACACGCCAAACCCCGCGCGGTAACGCCGGTGGTTTCTGGCAGGATGCACTCCTCACAGCTTGCGGTTTCGCTGCGCGGATTTTGGCTTGCGCCCGCACTGCCGCTTCCTTATAGATGACGGACGTTATGGCTGCAATTGGCCGATTTCAGAAGGGTAGCGAGATTTTTTATGCCAAAGTCGTCGATGGCGAGATTTATCGCCTCAAAGGCGACGTATTCGGGCCTCCCTCTTTCCTCAAAAAGCCTGAGCGTCTCAAAGGGCTGCGAACTCTCACTCCGGTTGTTCCCTCGAAGATCATTTGCGTCGGCGTAAACTATGCCGATCACGCCAGGGAAGGAGGCCGGCCGCTGCCCAAGGAGCCGTTGTTCTGGTTCAAGGCGCCCACCTCGTTGATCCCGGACGGCGCTAAGATCGAAATCCCATTTCCCGCTCATCGAACCGATTTCGAGGCCGAGCTCTGTATCGTCATTGGCCGGCGCGCCCGGAACGTAACTGCCACTGCCGCTTCGCGATACATCCTGGGCTACACCGCGGCCCAGGACATCAGCGACCGAACTATTCAGAACAGCCAGAGCCAATGGGCCCGCGCCAAGTCGTTCGACACCTTTACGCCTCTGGGACCGTATGTCGAAACGAAGCTCGACCCTCGGGACCTTAGCATTCAACTGTTCCAAAACGGCCAACTGCGGCAGAACTCGAACACCAGCCAACTCATTTTTGGTTG
The DNA here is from genome assembly GCA_046703605.1 of Limisphaerales bacterium. Classification (GTDB taxonomy): domain Bacteria; phylum Verrucomicrobiota; class Verrucomicrobiia; order Limisphaerales; family UBA8199; genus JAJYHY01. The sequence goes on along the minus strand of JBJKSV010000614.1, from coordinate 738 downwards.
CCATTATTTGGTGAGCTTTATCTCCACCAACCTCACCCTCCTGCCGGGAGACATCATCCTTACCGGCACCCCGGGCGGAGTCGGCCCAATCCGGTCTGGCGACAGGCTGGAGGTACGCATCCAAGGCCTGGCCCCGCTCATGAACACGGTCAAATAGCTGCGCCTGGCTTCTACATCGCCCACCCAGCCAAAGGCAAGCCAGGCAGCCCGCGCGTCGCCGCTTACCGGGCACAGAAGAAGTGGTGAGTCGGGAGAATGTTGAGGGGGTCAAAGTCGCGGGAGACCTGGTTGAAGGCTTGAGGGCGATGAGTTTCGCGTCCGGCCGCATGCGCCCGAGGACTGGCCGCGTGAAGACTCCAATCCCGGCGCCATACTCGACGATGGCCCGCGGAGGACTGCGCGCCCCACCCGCAGACGGTTGCCGGTCCGAATCTATTTGAGGAACGTGAGGATGTTTGTTTGCCCGGGACCGACCAGCACGGCGGTTTCCGGACTGACTGAGGCGAGTTGCCACTCTCCGACTCTTTGGCCCACGAAAAGCACCTGCCCATTGATGAGGGCCGCAGGGTGCCGAGGGTTGAGGATGATGCCCTGAAGTTTTAGGGCAACCGGTTCGAAATTTGCCGGACGCACACGTTCGGATGAAGTGCCGGAGTCCGCCTCCCGGACAGGCGTCGCGTTCGCTGACGTTACGGTTCTTGGAGCCTCTTGTGCGGCAGATTCGGGTTTCACCGAGAC
>JBJKSV010000613.1:0-6128 GCA_046703605.1 Limisphaerales bacterium | reverse complement strand
ATATGGATGGGGGGGGGGGTTTTGCCCCTTTTTTTAACCCCGCGCGTTTTCGGGCGGGCGAAAACCCCCCGCAAAACCGCGGCGGGCCAACCTGTTTTGTGCCGCCTCCCAATTCAGCGCATCGTGGACTCAAAGCTGTAGCTCCCCGATCCGAGCGAGAACACGGCCCGGCCCTTGGCCACCTTGATGAACTGAACGTCTGCCGCATTCGAGGCGGGTTGGCCACCCTCGGTCACGCTTTGCTCATCCGTTGCGGGGTTGTACACTCTGGCCGTTGTATTCACGGGAACCGTGATGTTCCATTTGAAGAGCTCGCCCTCCCGGCTCCACTCGCTCTTGATCATGCCATAAGGCGAGCGGTGGGTGGCGCGGACGTGGCGGAGATGGCCGACCGGTTCCGGGCGCATGATGATATGTTTGAAACCCGGTTGGGCGGGATCAGGCTTGATGCCTGCCAGGTCTTCGAATAGCCAGATACCCAGGTCGCCAACCAACATGACGTGGTTGCCGGAGTTCATCGCCGGGTCGGCGGTATTGCCATTCCAAAGCTCCCAAATGGTGGTCGCCCCGTTCTCCACCATGTAGCCCCAACTCGGATACGTCTTCTGCGTGAGAATCGTCCAAGCCAGGTCGGGCCGTCCGTTATCCGTCAGCACCCGCATCAGCCATTGGCCGCCGATCAGTCCGGTGCCGATATGGCCATGGGTTTCGTTTGTGATCTTTTCGACCAGGTGATCGAAGATTCGCTCCCGCTGAGCCTCCGGCGTGAGACCAAAGGCCAGCGGCAGCACGCAGGAGGTTTGAGAGCCGTTGTCGTATTGGCCGGCCTGAGTGTTGAGGAACTTCTTATTGAAGGCGGCCTTGAGCGTGGTGGCCAACTCAGAGAAGTGTTGGGCATCGTCCGGCTTGTTGAGCCAATTGGCGTATTGGGCCATCAGCTCGAGATCGTGATAGAAATAGGCGGTGGCCAACAGGGCCTTGTTGGTCTGACGTTTCGGGTCCCGCGAATGGATGAGCTTCGGGTCCCTGGGCGGGACGCACCAGTCGCCGTAGGAATCGCGGGAAATAATGCCATTGTCGATGAACCGGCTCATGTACTCGATCCATTTCTTGGCGCTGTCATAATGCTCCCGGATAACTCTCCGGTCGGCGTATTGGTCGCGGATGGCTTTAGGAATGATAACCGTGCTGCTGGGCCAGGTCACGTTGTCCGAGTAGATTGGCCAATAGGCGGGGCAGACATCGGGGACGCTGCCGCTCGGCTTTTGGGCGTCGGCCATATCCTGGAGCCACTTTGTGTAAAGGGCCGCCGTGTTGAAGAGGTAGGTTTCCCCGCGCGATTCGGCGGAGCGATCCCCCAGCCAGCCCTGGCGCTCGTCTCTTTGCGGGCAATCAGTGGGAATGCTTCGGTAATTGCCGCGCACACCCCAGCGGATATTGCGGTAGATGTGGTTCACAAGCGGATTGGAGCAGGTGAAACTCCCGGCGCTCTGGAGGTCGTCGCCCACAACACGGCCTTCGATGTCAGAAAGGTCCGGCTTGCCAGGGTAGCCGGTCACCTCGACATAACGAAAGCCGTGGTAGGTAAAGCGTGGCTCATAAATCTCCGTGCCCTGGCCTTTGAGAATATAGGTGTCCGTGACCTTGGCGGAGCGGAGGTTAGCCACATAGAGCATCCCGTCAGGTTTGAGCGTCTCGGCGTGGCGCATCGAAACCGCCGTGCCGCGCGGCCCCGACACCTTCAGCCGGCACCACCCGACCATGTTCTGGCCCATGTCGAAGACATAGACACCGGGCTTCGGCTCGGTCATGGCAATTGGCCTGAGGGTCTGTGTGACACGAATTGGCTCAATCATCTGGGCGGCAAGCCCGCCACCTGGGGCCGCAACGACCTGAGCGTCTTGCCAATCCGAGTCGTCTAAGCCGGGCTTGTTCCAGCCGTCCATGTCCTTGCGCGCATCGTATTCCTCGCCGTCGTATTCGTTGTTGGCGCGGATCGGACCGTCGGCGGTCAGCTTCCAGGCTCCATCGCTGACGACCCTTTCGGTCGAGCCATCCGAGTAGTCCAGGTTCATCTGGAAGAACAGCTTTGGGAATCCGTAGGAAACTGTGCCGGTGGGAATCCTTGACCGGGGCGCGTAAAAGCGCCCATTACCGAGGATAACACCCACCGCATTGTCTCCCTGTTTCAGAGCGCGTGTTACATCGTAGGTCACATAGAAACAACGCTTGGTGTAGTCGCTCAGGGCCGGCGACAACACCGAGTTTCCTACTTTCCGCCCGTTGAGATACAGTTCCGAGAGGCCCAGACCAGACATATAGACGGTTGCGCGCCGCAGGTGTTTCTCGACTTTAAACTCGCGCCGCAGATACCGGGCCGGCAAACGCCGGTCTTCGGCCGCCGCAATCTGGCCCCAGGGGGCCATGCCTGCCGGCCCCAACTGCTGCGCGGAGTGCCACGCCGCGTCGTCCAAGCTCGCCTCAGTCCAGCCCGCGACCGCTTTGTCTGTGGTCTTCCAATCCGGCCCGGTCCTCACGACCAGTGGTTGTCCGTTTTCGAACTCGACCCGAAGAACGCCAATCCAGCCGGCTGGATTTGGCTCCGAGCCGGTGTTTTCGACCGATACGGCCAGGAGGTTCTGCCCCGGATGCAGAAGGTTAGCTACCTCAAACCGCGCGGCTGCGTGAAAATCGGTCGCAGCCCCGACGCGTTGGCCGTTGATAAAGAAAGTCCCGCTGTTGTCGGCCGTGAAGACTAACGCCGCCCGGGTGATCTGCCTGTCCGCCGGCAGTGACACCGCGCGCCGGAAATAGCGCGTCCCGACCGGGGCAGACTCTTGGGGCCGGCCTTCTGGAAACCAAATCCACCGTGCCCCGGCGAAGACATCTCCGGCCCGTTCCCCGCCCGGCTTTTTGTCAAGACCAATCCATTGAGCGTGCCAATCCGAGGATTTGAGCAGACCCATAGTCCACCGGGCGGGCGTACTCCAGGGGGAGGGCTTGCCGTTGCCGTCCCAGACCCGCACCTTCCAATAGCACTCTCGTTCAGACGTCAATGGTTGTCCCCGGTAAGGAATCTGAATGGAACGATCCGAATTCACGCGGCCCGTGTCCCAAAGATCGCCGTTGGCGGCCCGCAAGCCACGCCGCGAGCTGGCAACCAGGATCTGATAGGCGGTCTGAAGCTGGCCGCGAGAACCGCCTGGCTCAGCTTCAAAAATCCAGCTCAGCCGAGGATGGACCGCGTCAATGCCAAGCGGGTTCTTGAGGTACTCGCAACGCAGTTGCACCGGCCTAATCGAGCCGGGATCGGCCGCCAGCCCGGCCTGCGGCCAGACCGCCAGCGCAGCGATGGAGCAAATAGAGGCCGCCAGCGCGGAAGCAGTAACAACAAATGAACGACCTGTTTGAACAACAGCCAGTTTACTCATAGACATGACAGAAAAGCGCACGTTCGCCAGCGAGCATACCTCGACGCTTCCCGCAAGGAGAGAAAAATCGATGCCTCCTGCTATGGGATCGGGCGGATCAGGAAAAGGAAGCCTCAGGAAGAGGAGTCACAGATGGCGTGAAATCCGCTTGCAGCGAAGAAGCCTGAGTGGGAGATTTTTCCCATTATGACATTAGTAACCGCGGACGACAAAGGCCGGCTCCGTATTCGTGGAACCAAGTCCGGCCACAAGTACCTCATCCAGGAGTCCGAAGGGGGCTGGTGGGTAATGCCCGCTCCAGAGGTCAAAGCACCACGCGGCGTTTCGAGGAATGGTCGTGAATGGAGTGGATCCCGAAAGAGCCTGGATGAGCACCTCCAGACTCTCGCCGACCACGGCTTGAAAATCGAAGAGGCGCAGAATTCCAAGCAGCCTGTCCCGGCATGCCGCTTTTGAGTTACCTGCTCGACACCAATACGGTGAGTGAGCGATTTCGCGGCATCGAGCCGGTAAGGGATTGGATACAAGCACATCGGGACGAGGTAGCCATTAGCACGCTAACCCTCGCCGAAATGAGGCGGGGCATAGAGACAAAACCCGAGGGAAAAGCCCGTCGGCAACTGGAGCGAGATTTTCGTTTTGTGCTGGAGGACTTTGCCGGTGCAGTGTGGGTGTTCGACGAGTCCGCGGCATTGGAATGGGGCAAGCTCATGGCAGAAGCCCGCAAGCGGAACCATCCATTGCCATTTGGTGACTCCCTCATCTCAGCTATCGCACGTTCCATGAGCGCCAAGGTCGTTAGCGCGGACAAAACCGGATTCGTCGGCTGTACCCGTGTTGACCCGTGGACGAACGTCGAATACGCGGCGTGGTAAGCCGCAAACCAGTGTCAGATTATCTATCCAAGAGCTTGAGTTTAAGATTTCGGAACTCGATGCGGTAGTGCTCGGCTTCCAGGCCCACCCGGCCTTCGGGCAGGCCGCATTGGGTAAACCGGCAGGTCACCGCGCCATTGACCCACAGGGTCAGGGTCTTGCCGCGGGCGGTGATTTCCATCGTGTTCCACTGCCCGGCGGGCTTGACCCGCATGTCCTTGACCTCCTTCTTAAGGTTGAAGAATTTCTTCTTGCCGTCTGGAGTGAGGGTCTCGCCAAAGAGGTAGCCGTCTTTGGCGTCGCCGAACTGGGCCTGGTGCCAGATGGCGCCGTCCTTCGAGTTGCGAATGTAGGCGCCGCTGTTGTAGCCGGTCTTACCCTCGATGCGCGTGTAGCAAAACTCGAAATGGAAGATGGCGTCGCCGATGACCTTGTCGAACAGGAGCATATCGTGGCCTCCATCCCCGTCGCATATAAGCACATTGTCTTGGGAGTTGACGTGCCATTGCTGGCGCCCCAGCTTGCCGGTTGGCGGCACCGGTACGCGATACCAGCCTTTAAGACCCGGCGGAGGCATGATGTTGAGCCAGCCCTGGGGGTCGGCCTGCAATGCGCTCTCGGACGCCGCTGTGCCGGCTGCTGAGACCCGGCTGGCGGTCAAGCACAAGCAGGCGCATGTAGCCAGGGCCGCGAGGCAAACCGAACGAAAAGCACGGAGATTTGTCATTGGGCGAGACTACCTGCTCAGGGCGCTTTTGGGAAGGTCCCTCTTTTTGTCTCGACATTTCATCTCAAACCAATTATCGGTTGATGGTCGGCGGAAACCAGGAACCGATGCCCAGGTTGCTCATCACATCAGAGGATTTGGCCGAAGAGGTCATCGAACTCAGGCTGGGAGTCAACCGTATCGGCCGCGGCCCTCAGAACGATTTCCAAATCCAGCATCCGACCATTTCCGCCAGGCACTGCGAGGTGATGGTCACCGGGGAGGGCGTGCTTATCCACGATTGTGATTCTACGAACGGGACCTTCGTCAACGGGCGGCGGATTCGTGATGCGGCACTGCTCTCCGGCCAGGTCCTCCAGATCGGCGACGTCAGGCTTTATGCCGAGCAGACCGAGGTAAGCGTGGCTATCCCGAAATTCGATATGCCGCGTCCGGCCCCGCCCGTGGTGCTGGAAAATGGGGCGATCCTCTGCCCTCGCCATCCACAAGCGTTGGCGGCATATCAATGCACCAATTGCCGGGAGTTGATGTGCGAGGAATGCCTGCACCGGCTGCGCCGACGTGGAGGCAAGGTGCTGCTGCTATGCCCGCTCTGCACCCACCGATGCGAACGGCTGGGGGGCGAAAAGCGAAAGAAAAAATCGTTCTTCGGTTTCCTGCATAAGACGGTCAAGATTCCATTTCTAGGAAAGCCTTGAAATGGCGGATGACTGACGCCGCGGGCAGGGTGACGAGTCGGCGCCGCTGGCGGCGCATGGCGACAGGGGCACCGAGCTTGGCCCGGCTCAGGCGCAGTTGTTACCCCGATTAAGATGTCAAAGAACGGAGGCGATTGGCCGCCGGGTTTGGCCACCGGAGGGCAAGGGCCTGTATCATGCGGTTGTCAGACAAAATGTTAGGCAAGATCATTGATGGCAAAATCATGGGAGGCGTCGTTATCCGGCGCCACTTTGTTGGCGCAGAGTTTTGTCTCAATGAAATCGCCGGGGTCCGGGCTATTGGAGCACGGGCCTCTAAGAGGGGAGAGGTGTTACGCGGGGGCGGAATTGGGCATCTGTAAGGTGCTTGCAGGGAGGGGGTTAGAGAAAATGTAAC
>JBJKSV010000612.1:0-5972 GCA_046703605.1 Limisphaerales bacterium | reverse complement strand
GTATAAACTGGAGAGCACTCCAGCGAGCGGCCCCATGAGTTAGAGTTAAGTCAAGACGTAGCCGGTCAAGGTTTGGTGTGAGACATGGTCCAGGCGCGGCAGCAGTAATAAAACGACTCCGATAAGGGCGAAGTAGAGCAGATGACTCCAACTCTGCGAGGCGGTAAAGCGAATTTCAGCCGCTACGTTGTGACGCTGATAGACCTCGGTAATGGTCTGAATGTTGCCTCGGAAGAAGGCCCCGCGCCGATTCCGGTGCAGTTTCAACTCCTTGATGCCCTCGGTCAGGGCGCGGAAGGAGCGGAAGAGCTTGTCTTCGGCCTCACGGGCCAGGTTCAGACGCTGAAACGCACTGGCCACAATCAGGCGGTAGCCCACCGCACCGATGAGGACCAAGCCGCAGAGGGAGAGCAGGATGCGCCAGGAAAGCCAGCCGAGGTAAGCCGCCCCGCCCAGGAGGATCGCCAGGTTTACAAATACCAGGGGAATGCCCAGCAGCGCCTGGGTGATATTGAACACGTCGTCCGTCAGGGTCACGAGCACGCGGGCGGTGCCAATCTCCTCCAACTCCCGCAGGGGCACCGCCAGGATCTTGCGGATTAAATCCCGCCGGAGGTTGGCGATGGCGGCTTGTGAAAAGCTGGCAAGCATAGCCTGTGAAAAGAAGTTTGTCACAATCTTGCCCAGGCCAAGCGCGATAAAGGCCCAGGCGATGGTTTGAACTGGATGGCCGCTGGCGTTGAGCGCCTCGTTGACCAGGGCGATCAGCCCGGCATTACAGGCGCCGCTGAGCACCGCCGCCAGCGTTGTCAGGAGCAACATCCGCCGGGAGTTGACCCAGATAAACTTGAGCAGAGTCATACGCGTGCGATAGGGTTTCCGTGGACAGGGGAAGGTCCGGGGGGAGTCGAGGCTGGGTGGGGGTTGTCGCCGCCGGTGAAGCCTGCCACGGTCTCCACAGCCGGTGAGGACGGCAGTACGGATTCTCCATGCATACGCACGGAAAATTGGTCCAAACCCGGGTTTGTCTCCGCTATGGCCTGGTCTAGATGGGCTTGAAGCACGCGGGCCAGAAACTGAACATTGGATTCCATGAAGATGTTCTCATGGGAACCGGGGATGTGCGTGAGGGTCACTCCGCCCTTTGCCAGGCTGCCCCAGCAGAAATCCTCTTCGAACGAACACAACAACGGTTGACCCCGTGTGCGGAACAGATGAACGTGGCCGTCGTAAGGCTGCTCCACGTGGTCTTCCAGGGCCTGAAGGTGAATGCGCCAGAGCCGGAGTTCGCTTTGGGGAAAATGCGCAGGATCGATGACGTCCTCCAGATCCACCGTGGCGGAACGGCCACTCCGATGAATGTGCCGGAGCAACTTCCGGCCCAAGGCCCGCGACTTTCGCCAAATGAAACGCCGCCGCTCACTGGGCGCCAGGGCCGAAAAGTCAGCCAGCCAAAAGCCCAGATTTCGGGCGAAGCGGAGGGCGAAATCGGGGCGCCACCATGCCACCCGCTCATAACCCGCATTGGCGGGGGCGCTGTCAAGCAAGGCTACAAAGGCGACCCTCTCGCCTTGCTGGCTCAATTGGCGCGCCATTTCATAGGCGACATTTCCTCCCAGGCAATATCCCCCCAGAAAATACGGCCCAGAGGGCTGGAATCTGCGAATGGCCTCCAGGTAATATGCGGCGGTATCCCGCAGACATTCGAACTCCTCGAGACCGAGCTGGCCGCGCGATTTAATGCCGTAAATGGGCTGGTCAGGGCTTGTGTGCGCCGCCAGGTTTGCATACCCCCACAGCACGTCTCCCCCCGCGCCATGCACCAGGAACAACGGCGGCTTGGAGCCGTGCGGTTGGATTGGAACCAAGGGGGATTGGGAGGGAGCGGACTGGTCTTCACCCAGGATGCGCGCCAACTCGGCAATGGTTGGGGCACGAAAGAGGGTGACCAACGGGTGCTTGCGTCCGGTCAGTTTCTCGATGCTCGAGAATAGCCGCACCGCCAGGAGCGAGTGACCCCCCAACTCGAAGAAATTGTCGTGAATGCCGACACGTTCGACGCGCAACAATTCTTCCCAAAGGGCGCAAAGCTGCCGCTCTCGCTCAGTTCGAGGCGGTTGGTAGCCTGCGCCGGCCCCGTGGCGTACGGGTGTCTTCTTCCGGATGGCATCAAGAATTCGATCGACGTTGCCTCCCATCATCGCAAGGGCGTGGCACTGCTCGAATTTGCGGCTTTGGCCTGATGGCTGCGGAGCAACGGACGCAGTCTGTGGAGCCGGCTCGCTTGAGGGCTTGAAGCTCACGCCCGCCGCAAGAGTGGTGGGGAATCGAGCCAGGCCGCCGCTCTGTTCCGAAGACGCCGGGCTAAACTGAGCGCCGACCGATTCAAGAAAATCCAGTGCCGGCCGGTTCTTAGGCGAAGCCTGGAATTGAATGTCAACGAAGGCAAGGTCGCATTCGCGCGCCCGTTCACCCAGTGCCGCGAGCATCTGGTGTTCGACTCCACGCCCCAGAGCGCGGCAGCTCAAAAGGAACGTCTCGGCCTCCAGCGCTTTGCGTACCGAGCGGCAGATCATAACTCCCACAAGCCCATAGTCGCCAAAACGGTCACTGACCTCGACGGTAAAGATGTCGTGAGCCGCCCCAAGCTGGCGCAGCTCCGGCTCGGTGCGCCTGCGGGTGGTGCAATTGAACTGGTTGGTGCGCTGGGTCAGTTGCGCCACCCGCGGCAGTTGGCCGGGCTGCATCGGGCGTATCCGGACGCGCAGCTCCAGTCCGGCAATGAAATCAGCCAGGCTGCCAGCCTGCGCCCGCTCCTGCTCCCTGCGCTGGTTGGCCTGGTAAAGCTCCGCACGCCTCCGGTCTTCCGCCGTTATCTTGGGGGCATCGAAAACCCAGCAGTGCCGGAGAAACTCCGGTATTCGCTCCGGCTCGGGAAGCGGCAAGGTGAGGACGTCCGGACACTGGGCCTGCACCTCGGCGCATTCGAGGGGATTGTCATCGAGAAAAACAAAGCTCTCCAGCCCCAAATTCAGTTCTGAGGCCAGGGATTTGAGGTTCTCGGATTTGGGCCGCCAGTTGAGCCGGCGGGCGGAAAAATGCTCCATGCGCAGGGGCATCTGGGGATTCCGAGCAAATGTTTCGAGCACATCCTCCGGGTTGTTCTTGCTGCAAAGCACGAGCAACCTTCCGGCCTCGCTCTGGCTGAGGACAAACTGCTGAAGAGCGGCGCGGGGCGGGTCCAGGCGGATGCCGGAGGGGCCATCCTCACCGCACACCCCTTGCCAGAGTGTCTGGTCGCAATCCAAGGCAATGACTTTCAAGGGCGGACGGCTCAGGGCGTGAAACCGGCGCGCCACCAGGGTGCCCAGCCCGGCAAAGAAAGCCTCGGTGTATGGAACGCCCCCAAGCTCCATTCCGGCGGCATCATGGCATTCCGCCACCGGATAAAGGCCGGCCAACTCCGCCGTGCCAGTGAACCAAACACCGGCCATACCGCGCAGCTCGGACTCGAGTAACGCCTCCATTCGGGCAAAGCGGTTGCGTCTCTGTTCATCACGCACCGCATCAGGGCTGGACGGGCAGACACAGACCAGATATGGCGCCGGTCCACGGCTGACCGCAGCCCTTAAAACCCCGATGAGCTGCCTCACGTTCCGCTCCAGAGCGGACTCTCCGCCGGACCTTTCCGAATCCCAATCCTCCATTCGGACGAGCACCACGTTCAGCCCGTGATGATTCCTGGAGAGGAGGCTGGAAGGATCGAGCAACTGTTGGAAGACCTGGTTGTAAGGGGCGAAGTTGATGGAGGCACTTAGCCGCAATTCGTCCATCCAATAGCGCAAAGGCTCTTCCATCGGCTCGGCGGTGAATGTGGCCACGGTCGTGATGGCTCGATCCTCTGGCGTTTGAACTGCGGCGTGAGCCATTTCACCTCGAGTCTCCAACGGGTGCGGTTCGCGCCTCGGATGATGGCCGATGGCTGACGGATGATGGATGGCCGCTGTTCGACGTTCGACGTCCGCTGTTGGGTGTTGGATGTTCGATGCCAACTCCATGGCGCCCAGAGGCGTGCCAGGGGCCTCCGCCAACGTTTTGAGGAGCGTTCGGAACGAATCCAGGAGCGCCTCAATAGTGGCGTCGTCGAACAAATCGGTTCGATACTCACAAAGCAGCGAAAGCCCGCCGCCGCTTTGTTCGGCCTCAAAGCGCAAGTCCAGCAGAGCCGTGTCCGTCTCCGCAGGCAGAAGTTCGGAGTGGAGTTGCTGGCTGTGCAGGAGTTGGGGCGGAAGGTTCTGGAGCAGCAGCGCCACATTATAGAGCGGGTTCTGGTTTAGCTTGCGCTCCGGGTTGAGAGCTTCGACGATCTTCTCGAAGGGACAATCCTGATGCCCCTGGGCGGCGAGCACCGTATTCCGCACGGCGGCAAGGACTTGCCGGGCGGTCTCTTCGCCCGAAAGGCGGACGCGCACGGGCAGGAAGTTCATAAAGCAGCCAATAACGTTCTCCAACTCCCGGCGATTGCGTCCGGCAACGACTGTGCCGATGACCATGTCCTTTTGCCCGGTCCATTTGTGGAGGGCGATGGCCAGCGCGGCCATCAGAGCTATGAACGGGGTGCAGCTTTCGCTTTGGCAAAGGGCCGCCACGGCAGCGCCCTCCTTCTTCGAACACTCGATCCGCATCTGCCGCCCCTGCCGTTTGGTGGAGGTCTCCTGGCCAGCGGGGAGCTGAATGCTCTCGGGCGCTCCGGCCAATTGTTCCTTCCAATACGCGAGTTGCTTTTCCAGAACGGCGCCTCGCATCGTCTGACGAGACCAGTGTGAGAAATCGGCATACTGAATCGGCAGTGCCGGGAGGTCAGCCCGCGTGTTCCCCGAGGCCAGCGCATCGTAAAGAATCCCAAGTTCCTGGAAAAAGGTGGCTAGTGACCAGCCGTCGCTGATGGTGTGATGCATGACGACGCCAAACAGGTGTTCGTCCGGGGTTACACGCAACAGCAGCCCGCGGGCCAGAGGGCCACGGCCGAGATCAAACGGCCTCCGCGCCTCCGCCTTCCACCGAGAGAGGGCCTCCGCGCGCCGCTCTTCAGGAGCGGCCCCTTGGGCATCGTCCACTTCAAGGGCGAAGGAACACGGGGCGCCAATGCTCTGAAAGAGTTGCCCTTCCGGGCAGAGGAATGTCGTTCGCAGGGCCTCGTGACGGGCCTGGAGTTCATCCAGCGCCCTCTGGAAGGCGGCCGTATCCAGGGCCCCCGAGAGCCGCATGGCCAGGGCGACGTTGTAGTCGTGGCGCCCCGGTTCGAGTTGCTCCAAGAACCAGAGCCGTTCCTGGACGAACGAGACCGGCATCCGTGGCTGACGAGGGACGCGCGCTAGCGGCAGCACTGGGAGCTGATTCTGCGTCCACCGGCCTTCAGCGAGACCGGCGGCCAGGGCGGCGATGGTCGGGGCGTCGAAGAGGCTGAACAAGGGCAACTCGAGGTCGAGGCTCTCCCGGATTCGGGATATGACCTGAATAGCAAGCAAGGAATGCCCGCCCAACTCGAAGAAATTATCCTGTACACCAACCTTCTCCAGCCGCAGCACATCGCGCCAGATCCCGGCGATCTGCTCCTCCATCGGCGTCCTCGGCTCGACGAACTCGACCGCGGATTCCAGGCGAGCCGGTTCTGGCGCCGGCAGGGCTTTGCGGTCCACTTTGCCGTTAGGCGTCAGGGGCAGCGCCTCCAGAAAGATGCAGACGGCGGGTAACATGTACGCGGGAAGCGTTTGTGCCAAATGTTGACGAAGCTCATCAGGCGATGGCCGCTCCGCGCCCCGGCAGACGACGTAAGCGACCAGACGTTTATCGCCGGGACAATCCTCGAGCGCCTCGACCACTGCTTCGCTGAGAGCGGGGTGCCGGCGCAGAACCGACTCGATCTCGCCCAACTCGATTCGAAAGCCCCGGACCTTGACCTGCTGGTCGCG
>JBJKSV010000611.1:0-4468 GCA_046703605.1 Limisphaerales bacterium | reverse complement strand
GGATAGGAATGGCGTCAAGATGGTCGGTTGCGAAATCGAGGACCCGAGGGAGGTGATGGCCTTCAACAACCCACAGGAATTGCTGGCCATCGAGGAGGTCTATCGGCAAAAGCACGGCGCAAATCCTCTGGAGGTCACTGAAGAGCCGAGGCAAGGGCTGGCTGCGGCAGACGCTTGGAGCGGCATGTTGGAGAACCCATCAGCCTCGATGCGACGGCAGCTCCGCCAATGTTACGGCGAGGAGGTTCCCTGGCAGCAGATCCGCAGCGTCTTAAGGGCGTTTGCCGCCCGCCATGGCGGACAGAGGCCGGTCGCCGTTTTTCGGTCGCCTGGGCGTATCAACCTGATGGGGCGGCACATCGACCACCAGGGCGGCCCGGTGAACGTTATGGCCGTGAACCGGGAGATCATTTTGGTCGCCGCTCCGCGCTCGGATGACGCCGTGTCGCTGGCGAACACGCAACCGGCCCAGTTTTCGGAGCAGACCTTCCGCATTTCTGAGCTGATCGCCAATCTAAACTGGGACGACTGGCAGCGGGTCATCGATGGGCCGCGTATCCAGCGCCTGCTGGAAGGCGCCCGCGGCGACTGGGCCAACTACGTTAAAGCGGCTATCCTCCGGTTGCAGGAGCTTTTCCGTGACCGCCAACTCCTCGGCCTGGATATGGTCGTGGGCGGAGACATCCCGATGGGCGCCGGGCTAAGCTCCTCCTCCGCCCTGGTCGTGGCGACGGCTGAAGCGGTCCGCGCGTTTAATCGCCTCCCCGTGAGCGCGCGCCGACTCGTGAGTCTCTGCGGGGAGGGCGAATGGTTTGTCGGAACTCGCGGCGGGGCGGCGGATCACGCCGCCATCAAGCTGGCGCGGCGCGGATGCGTGACACGCGTGGGCTTCTTCCCATTTGAGATTGAAGACTCCGCGCCATTCTTTGCCGCTCACGATTTGGTCGCGTGCAATTCCGGCCTTTACGCAGGCAAGTCAACCGCCGCACGCAACGCCTTCAATGCGAAAGTGGCCGCCTATCACATCGGGCGGGTTTGGTTCAAGATGCTCCGTCCGGACCTGGCCCCTCGCATCGAGCATTTGCGCGACATCAATGCCGAGCATCTTGGCCTCTCTACCGCTGCCTTTACCCAAGCGCTCTCGCAGTTGCCTCAACGCATTACGCGCGCCCAAGTCCAGGCCGTCTTCGGCCAGGCGGCGGAAGCCGAGCGAGAGCGGTTGGAGCGGATGTTACTGAGTCACGATGCCCCGCCCGGCGGCTACACGGTCAGGGGCGTTGTTCTGTTCGGCCTGGCGGAGATGGCGCGGGCGCGCAAGTGCCTCGACCTGCTTAAACGAGGCGACGCCGCCGCCCTGGGGCAGTTGATGACGGTTTCTCATGACGGAGATCGGGTCTCACGGCGGATTGCCGGAAACCGTTGGCGGCGGTTGTCACACCAGAGTGCGGGACGAGCCTCGGCGGGACTGAACGCCGCGGGATCTCAATCCGCATGGTCCGACTTGGCCGAAATCCCGGGGGCCTATGGCTGCAGCCTGCCGGAGCTGGATCGGATCGCGGATATCGCCAAAGACGTTCCGGGAGTGGAAGGCGCGCAATTGGCCGGAGCCGGGCTTGGCGGTTGCATTATGGTCCTGGTGCAGAGGGCCTCGAGGCAACACCTGCTCGAGGTCCTTGCGCGCCATGAAATCCAAGGCGAGGTATTTCGTCCAATCGCGGGGGCGTGCGGTATCGTCCCGGGATAGGGAACGACCAGCGCGCGATTGGAACCCGGATACCTGCCGCCTGCGTGCGGAGGTGAGTCGTATCAAGATGGGACCTGAACCTTGCGCCGGAGCCAGGGATTGGACACGATCATACGGTAGGTGAAATCATCGGAAACGGCTTGACGCCAAAATGTGCCACCTGAGCATTCGACGATCAGACCGCCCGCCGCGATGTCCCACAACCGGATGCCGCGCTCGATGTAGGCGTCGAACCGGCCCATAGCCACGTAGGTCAAGGCCAGGGCGGCGGAACCCATCATCCGAACCTTGCGCACACGGTGGACGAGCTTGATGAAATAGGGCAGTGTCGCTTCGAGGCTCTCCCGGCTCTTGGCAAAACCGATGGAGACAATCGCCTCCTCGAGCTTTCGCCGGTTACTGACATGCATGGCCTTTCCGTTCAGCCGGGCAGGCTGGCCGGCCATTGCCGTCCACATCTCATCGGCGAAGGGGTCATAAACTACGCCGAGAATGGTCCGATAGCCGTCTTCGTAAGCGGCCTTGTCACGCGGGCCGGTCCGTTCCTGGAGGGCTATGGAAATGGCGGCATGTGGAATTCCGTAGGCGAAGTTAACGGTGCCATCGATGGGGTCCACCACCCAGCGGAGAGCTGAGGACACGTCGCCCTTGGTGCCTTCCTCGCCGAGCACCGCGGCTTGAGGCAGCGCAGCCAGGACCCATCTTTCGATGATCCCTTGCGAGCGGACATCCAGTTCGAGCTTGATATCATGCTGCGTTACGACGTTAGCGCGTTTAGCCGTGTGGAGGTGGCGCCGGAGCAGCACGCCAACTTCGCGAGCCGCATCAATTGCGGCAACCCGGGCCAACCTTAATTGATTCCTTCCAAGCATGTTACTCATGGGTCGATTCCTTCTGAATGCGGGTGGCTTTCGGGGTGGGGGCTGACTTCTTGAATCGTGAGGTCATAGGAGTACTGGTCGAAGTAGATATTATGGTTGTCCCACTCCAATTCGCCTCGCTGGAAATCAATGTTGTCGGAGCGCATGGACGCTTTGGGGGGAGTCAACGTCTGGTTATGCCCACTGTTGGAGGCGATGCGGTATTGGTCCATGCCGCCGAAATAGAAATCGCGCACCTCACGCCGCTGGCGGGGAGTCAGCGAGGTGGCGTACTGTCCGGCGAAAACACTCATGTAAGGGTCCACCGGGATCCAGCCGTAAGGCTCCAAATAGATTTCGCTCCAATCGTGGATGGTCTTGCCTTCGGGAAAGGTGTTCCAGCCGGATTGCCAGCGGGCCGGGATGCCGTTCAGACGGCAAAGAGTGATGAACAGGAGCGCCTCCTGGCCGCAATCACCGTAGCGATGTGTCAGGCAGTAATCACTGATGTTGCGAATGGTCGAATACTCGATGGCGTAACTGTATTTGATGTGGTTCCCGATCCAGTCGTAGAAGGCCTTTGCCTTGAGCATGGGATTGTTCTCGCTACCTGCGATCTCTTTTGAGAGGGCGCGAATCGCCGGTGTGAACACGACATGCGGTCCTTCAGCAAGGAACGGTCTGAGAGCAGGTTCATCGGGATCGGAGGCTTGGACGAAATTCGGGTTTAGATCGAATGAGACGCCCCAGCGGGTGTATTCGTAACAGATCGTGAACCGAGTCGGTTCGCCGCCATGGGCCCTTTGTTCAAGATAGACGCTGCGAATCGGGCTTTGTTCACCGTCCAGGTGTTTGATCGGTGAGGAGGTGCTCAGAAGCCTGAAATTGCGCTGATACGGATAGTGCCGCGGGACAGGCAACCAGGCTCGAATCGTCTGTCCCTGCGGGGCGGCGCCGGGCACTGCCGTTACATTCATTGTGACCCGAAAAGTCTTTGGCAGGACGAAAGGCGTTCCTTGTTCCAGGGCGGCCCGGCGAATCGCGCGGCAGGTCCCCCAGATTGCCTTCTGACGCCTCGATGTATCCTTTGGGGGCTGCCGGCGCGACTCCAGTTCCGGGTAGCGGAAGAAGAGATTGCTGACGCTGGCAACCATGAAGTATCGCTTGCCGTCGATTTCGCGGCTGTCAAAGCGGCCCTGCTGGACCCATTTCTCGAACTCAGCGCGCGTCAACCCACGGACGGACATCTTTAGCTCACCAAAGAGACGCTCCTTGCTAAAAGGAAAATCCTGGCGGATGCGGCTGAGCCGGTCCAACTCGAATTCCAGATCGTGGCGCTGAGGCCCAATGGCCGGGGTATTCGCAATCGCCCCTTTCAGAACGGTTGCGGCCCGGCTAAAGCGGCCTTCATGCTCAAGTTGATTCACCTCTCCCAGGATGTTGGTCTGGGCGATGCATCTTGGGGTCCAAGTCAATGGAAGGCAAGCAAGGATGAAGAGCGCAGTCTTCATGCAACTCCAATTTCCGCCAGAGACGCCGCAAGCCGGTCGCGCTTCGCCTTCCAATCGCCCAGGCGGGCTTGATGTTCGGCCATGACGTGAGATGGGGCCTTCTGAACGAATTGCGGGTTCTTCAGCTTTTGCTCCACCTTCGCAACCTCCGCCTCCGCCTTAGCCAACTCCTTTTGGAGGCGGGCCCTCTCGGAGGAGAGGTCACGCAAGCCCTCGATGGGCAGGTATAAATCGCCCAAATCCGAATGGACAGACGGCGTGCCCTTTGCGGGGGCATAATTCGGGTTGACCTCCAAGGCTTCCGCGTTGAGCAGGAGCTTCAGAACGGCCTGGTCGTGCGGGCTTAGCTCACC
>JBJKSV010000610.1:0-4087 GCA_046703605.1 Limisphaerales bacterium | reverse complement strand
GCTCTTGCTCATGCTCATGCTCTTGCTCATGCTCATGCTCTTGCTCTTGCTCATGCTCTTGCTCTTGCTCATGCTCATGCTCATGCTCTTGGTCCTCCTGGGCAACTTTGGGAGCAAGAGCATGAGCAAGAGCAAGAGACGGGGAATCCTCCTTAACTCAACCGGAGTGATGCACCACCCTGGCGGCGGATCACCTGGCCCGGATATTTCGCATGCTTTCTTTGTGCCATGAAACCTTCGGGGTAGCCGAGGCACGGCTCTTACCAAAGCGTCTTCACACCAGGATACCTGGCGATGTTTGCGTCGGACGTGATGACCGTGAGCGCCTGCGTTTGGGCCAGGGCCACGAGTACCCGGTCTATTGGGTCCCGGTGAATTGGAGGCAGACTGGCCGCCGCGCAGCACAAGCGTGCGTCCACCGGCAACTCTCGGAGCCGATAGCGCTCAACCAAACCGAGAAACCATAAAATCGGCGCTTCCTTGAGCTGAAGTTTGCCGGAAGCCACCTTGATAGCCACCTCCCAGGCGCTGACAGACGACACAATGGCTTCGGGGGCGGCGCGCAAGGCAGCAGAGGCGGCCTTTGGCAGTTCCCCTCTTGCCAAGGCCAAAAGCGCGCAAGCGTCCAGCAGCACATTCATTGCACGTCCTCCGGCCACTCCTCACTCGAGAGCGGCTCGGTTGGGTCGTACCCCGGCGCGAATTCAACATGAAAGCGTGGGTCCGGCGCGAGCGAGCGGAACGTGCGGCGGGTGTTTGCGCACCGACGAATCTCAGCAACGGGGCGTCCGTCGCGGCAGAGCACCACCGTCTCATTGTCCTCTTCGACGGCTTTGACCAGTTGGGAGAGGCGCGTCTTTGCCTGGTGCATATTGACGGTTATCATGGTTAGCTAAGTTAGTTCTGCGGCCTGCCGAGTGCAAGTCCCCCGGAATCCAAAGGCGAGGGAAGGAGTTCCAAACGTATAAGGTTTGACTTGAGGGGGGCGCAACTCTAGATTCTAAGGGATGTTTGCGGCTGACACCAAAGTGGTTCCTGCACCCATGACGGACACGTATAATTCCGAGCCGGTTTCTTCCTGGAAACAGATCGTCGGTTCGGTCGAGCCGTTTTTGGAAGCGGTGGACCGCCGGTTGGCCCAGCAGGTCGATGCCTTCGACCCGGCGCTGGCCGACTACGCGGAGTATGCCCTCAATGGTCAAGGCAAACATCTGCGTCCGGCTTTGGTTGCCCTGAGCGCCAAGGCCCTGGGAGAGGTGGGGGACGGCCATGTAACCGCCGCCGTTATTGTGGAGTTGGTCCACTTGGCGACTCTCGTCCATGATGATGTGATGGATGAAGCCGAAATCCGGCGGGGGCGCCTGACATTGGCCGCCAATTGGGGCAACGAGTTGGCGGTTCTCTTTGGAGATTGCCTTTTTGCCCATGCCCTGAGATTGGCATCGAGCTTTCCCACCCCCGATGTGTGTCGCACCGTCTCCGCCGCCACCAACACCGTCTGCGCCGGGGAGATCCTTCAGACCCAGCACGAACACGATTTTCAGCTCACGCGCGAGACCTATTTCAAGGTGCTCGAGATGAAAACTGCCGAACTGTTCGCCCTCTCGTGCGAGTTGAGCGCCTTTTTGAGCGACAACGCTTCGGAATGCCGCGGCGCGCTGAGGCGCTTTGGACTGGCCTTTGGCACGGCCTATCAGCTTTACGACGACTGCGTGGACCTGTTCGGAACGGAGGCTGCCGCGGGCAAGTCCTTAGGCACAGACTTGGCCAAAGGCAAGTTCACGCTGCCGGTCCTTTTGGTTTGGGAACGGGCGGGCCTTGCGGACAAAACCCGGCTGGAGAAGCTGCTCCGCGCTTGGCGGCCCGGCTCGATGAAGCAGGTTACCGAATTGATGATGAAATACGAAACACCTGGCGCCTCCCTCGAGGCTGTCTATCACCACTTGGAAAAGGCGCGAGAGGTCGCGCGGCTCCTGCCCGCATCGGAAGGCCGGGCCAGCCTGCTGGCTCTGACCGATTACCTGGCCGCGCAAACTGATACGCTGGAAGTCTGTGCCTGAGATATGCCTATGGTTATGACCGAACCGGTTCGCCCCAAGGCGCCAAAGACTCGAGAGGAACGAACCCGGAATTCAACCGGGAACGCCGAGGAAATGGCGCTGGTCAGGCGGACGCGCGAGGGCGACCTGAGCGCCTACGATGATTTGGTGCGCCGCTACCAGGAGCGCATCTACGCCACCATCTATCACATGACCGCCAATCATGAGGATGCAAACGACCTGGCGCAGGAGGCCTTTATCAAGGCCTTTCACGCCCTGGATTCCTTCAAAGGCGTCTCCAGCTTCTACACCTGGGTCTATCGGATTGCCATTAACAAGACCATCAATTTCCTCAAGCAGCGCAAGATGAAGAACCAGATGAGCCTGGACGACCTCGACATCAACGCCGAGCACGACCCGGACTTGCTGGCGCTCATCTCAGAAAAGACACCGCGCCGCGAAATCAACCTCACCGAATTGCAAGAGAGGTTGAACGCCGCCATGCAGAAACTGTCAGAGCCCCATAGATTGGTTGTGACATTGCATGATGTTCAGGGCCTATCGCACGAAGAAATTGCGAAGATTATGAACTGCAACATTGGCACGGTGCGCTCCAGGCTCTTCTACGCCCGGCAACAGTTGCAGGCCTATTTGTCGGACTATTTGAAGTAAGGTATGAATCCTGACCAGGATGATTTCGAGCAGTTGCGCCGGCTTTTGGCGCTCAAGCGGCACGAGCAACCTTTACCGGGTTACTTCGAGACCTTCTCACATCAAGTCATTTCACGCATCGAAGCGGGCGAACTGCCCCAGCCGGACGGCTTCTTTGCGCGCCTCCTCGAACAAGCCCCCTGGAGACAATGGCGCTGGGCCCAAATCAGCCTCAGACCGGTCCTGGCCGGCGCCGCCGGTCTCGCCGCTTGCGGCGTGCTGGTTGCGGGCCTCGTCTCGAGCGGCAGCAGCCCTATGGACGCCAGCACGGCGGCGCTCGTATCCCAGCCGATTGGTTCAATGCACTTGGCCAACTGGGCGCCTCCTTCTCAAAGCCCGGTCGTGAGCCCTGTGGTTGCCCGCGGATTACAACTCACCAATGGCGCCGGCGCCTCAGCCCAGAGTGGCTCCCTCTTTGACCAGCTCCGCAACTCGCCGCCCCCGTCCTGGAGAGCGGAACCCGAGGCGGCTGGGTTTGTCACTATTCCCGGCGGGAACTGATGCATTAGCACAGAAATCGTGAAAGGTGAGTCGCATCAAGGGTGCCTCACATTTCACGTTTTGTGTCTCACGCCACTAGTGCAATGCAAGGAAGTGGTGAAGCATGAGCCCTATCTCCCAACCTCCGCCCCACCAAGGGCGCCTCACGTTTCACGTTTTATCCCGCTAGATCTCCCTGTCAAAAACCAGTTCCATCCCTTTATAGTGGATCGTGAGCCGGTCGTTGCCTGCTGAAGCGGGGGCTTCGCCCCCGTCCGAGAAACTCACCTGATACTTGCCATCGACGTTCTGCCATTGGCCATCCACGTTTTGCGAGCCTGGGGAACCGACTCCCATGAGGCTGATCTGCGGCATATTCTTGAGGATGAGATGGTGGTCGGTCATGGCGACCAGGCTGGTATTGGCGTAAGCCGTTTCGATGATCGCCCGGATTCTACGCATCTCCTTTACAGTGATATGAGGCTTTGCCTTGCGCACCAGGATCAAGGCATAAGCCGTGTCGAAAGTCCACCGGCCCAGAATCTTCTCCGAGTCATATTTTGGAGACACTCCCTTATCGAGATAAGTCTGCAGGTCCGTCAAATCAGGTTTGGCCGTCTCCCAAATCGTCTTCAATGTATCGGGATTGTGAATGATTGTCTGCGCGTTGGGGGACTGGAGGAGGTCGCCGATGGGTGCGCCTCGCTGCCACGCTTCCGCAAAGGATTTGTCGCTTCCCAGGTTTTGGAACTCGGACCTCTCATCGAGCGCCAGGAAAGCCGGGTATCTCGAGAGTCGCGCCTCCAGGAGCGGATTGGCGTAGATGAGGCCCGCCAAATCGCAGGCCTGGTAATAGA
>JBJKSV010000609.1:0-4048 GCA_046703605.1 Limisphaerales bacterium | reverse complement strand
ACCCCGTGTACGCCTTCGGCGCGCAATTCTCGAGCAGCCTGCCACAGGGGCAAAGCTCCTTTACCGCGACCCTTACGCTGGATACAGGCGAGGCTTTGAGCTTCACGGCTCAGGGCTACCCGAACTCGACATTCTTCGGCTTCACCTCGCCAACGCCGGTAACCGAGTTGACATTCAGCGATGGGGGCGTGTTTCACGATCCGCTCGATCCAGGACACCCCTTCCACGAGGAGAGGATTGGGGACCTCTTCATGGTCATGCAGGTTCCCGAGCCGTCCAGCCTCGCCCTGCTCGGCCTTGGCGGGTTGGCGTTACTCTGGGGCGCGCGGTGCGGACGGGCGCGGCCAACGTCGAAAACGCGATGACGGATCTGTACAACTACTTCGTGGCCAACGGCTATCCGGGCCTCGACCCAAACGACTTCACGCTGTGTTGGTACAGGGGCTTGCCACCACCACCGCTACCTTCTAGACCATGAGATCAACCCGTTCGGCTCCCGGATCAACTGGTACACGCCTATGAAAACAGAAATCTACACCGTAATGTGCTGTCTTCCGCTGCTGTGGACGGCCACTTGCCGCGCGCAGACGGTCACCTTCTCGGACGGCGCGGCGTTCACCAACGCGGCAAACGTGCTCGTCAGCTACGATCTGAGGCCAGTCGCCTTCACGTTTGACCCGCTCGTGCCACAATCCGACAGGGCACATTATTTCTACACGCCCGACGCCGTCATCCCGGGCATCGACCTGAGCGTGCCGCAGGTCCCGATCCCCACCTATGTGTCGAGCGCCACCTTTGAGGCCGGCGGCGGCCTCACGCTCTTCGCGATCAACTCCGCCCGTGCCAGCTTGGCGGGTCCCGTGCTTCTGAATTTCGACAACACGTCCGCCCCTCTCTCGGTGCATTTTGCCGACCCCGTGTATGCATTCGGGGCCGACTTCTCCAGCAACCTGTCCCCGTACCTCTCCAACTTCACGGCAACGGTGGCGCTGGACACGGGGCAGCAGTTTACGTTTACGGCCCAGGCAAACCCCTACTCGACCTTCTTCGGCTTTATCTCGCCAACGCCGGTGCGGGAGTTGACGTTCAGCGACGGGGCCGTCGGCCCCATCGGGAACGGCTTCTACGCCCACGAGGAGCAGATTGGGGACATCTTCACCATCACCCAGGTCCCCGAGCCATCCGGCCTCGCGCTATTGGCTGTCGGCGGTCTTGCGCTGCTCTGGGCCGCGCGGAACGGTCGCGGAAGGGCAAGAACAGTGGGCGCTGTTGATTCCAACCCCATCCAACGGTAAACAACGACCTCCAGGGCAGGTTTCCACGCCCTCCTTTGACGGATCGAATCGCAGCCGATTGCTCATGGAGACTTGCGAGAGCACCTTGGACCCGTTTAGCATCGGGCCAATATGAAACCCGCTTGTCGAAAGCTATTCAGTATCCTGCCGGCCTTCGCCCTCACCCTTGCGTGCGCGCAGGCGGAGGGTTTTTTCATCCACAATGGAGATCGGGTCGTCTTTCTTGGCGACAGCATCACCGAGCAACGGCTCTACACGACCTACATAGAGGCCTACGCGCTGACGCGCCATCCCGACTGGAAACTCTGGTTCCGCAACGTCGGCTGGGGCGGCGACACCTCCTGGCTGCGGATGCGGTTCCACCCCAACGAGCAGGAACTCTTTGCCGCCGGCCCTGAGGAGCAGCAGAAGATGGTCGAGGATTCCGTCGGCCGCGGCCTGGGGCGCGATGTCTTCCCGCTCAGGCCGACGGCGGTGACGGTTGATTTCGGGATGAACGACCACGAGTACCAGGCCTTCCGTCCGGACATCTTCCGCGCTTATATTCGCAGCCAGACGGAGGTGGCCAAGGAACTCGAGGCTCATGGCGCGCGGGTGGCGTTCATCACGCCCCAGCCCATTGAAGAGAGACGCTCCGACCCGGACCAAGACGTGAAGAACATCTCGTTGCGGAAGTTCTCGGACGGTTTGAGGGAGGTCGCGGAGAAAAACGACGCGGTGTATGTGGATGAGTTTGCGCCCTACATGAAAATCCTCGTGCGCGAGCGGGTCGGCAATCCCGCGCAACTGGTTGGCGGCGGCAACGCCGTTCATCCGGGACCGATCGGCCATACGCTGATGGCGTGGACGATTCTCAAGCAATTGGGCGCCTCGGCGTTGGTGTCGCGCGCCGAAATTGACGCCTCGAAGTCCGCGGTTGAGACATCCGATAATTGCCTGATCAAGAACCTGAAGGTCGCGGATGGCGCCGTGAGCTTTGACCGTTTGGATGCGGCGCTGCCGATGCCCATTGACCCGCGGGCGATGCCAGCCCTCGAGTTGGCGCCCGTCCTCCACGATCTCGACCAGTACCTGCTCCAGGTCAGCGGCCTGCCCGATGGCGCTTATGAACTGAGCATCGACGGCCAGCCCGCCGCCAAAACCACCGCCTACCGTCTGGCGCTTGGCTGGAACCTGGCCACGCACGCCGGCCCGATTACCGAGCAGACCCGGAAGGTCCTCGCCCTTGTGTTCCGGAAGAACGACCTTTATTTCGAACGCTGGCGCCAGGTGCAGTTGCACCGGTTTCCCGCCTGGGCGCGGACTGCCGCGACTGAGCATCTGCGCGCGATGGAGTTGGCGCGGTTGGATGGAGAAATCGCGGATCAAGAGGCCGCCATCAATGCGGCACGCAAGCCGGTGTGGCGGCTCTTCGAGCTTAAACGCGTCGATTAGGCGCGCCTGACCAGGCGAGCGCAACGCCTCGGCGCATATTGGTTCGACTTGTGAAGATGCCGCGACGATAATTCGGGTGTGGCAACGAAGCTCCTTATCACAGGCCTCTGCGGATTCGCCGGGAGTTCTCTCGCCCTCGAGCTTCAACGGCGCCTCGAAGGCGCCGAGATCTGGGGACTGGACAACCTGAGCCGGCCTGGGAGCGAACTGAACCGCGGGCGGTTCCGGTTGCGCGGCATTCGCTGCTTTCATGGCGATGTCCGCAATCCAAGCGACCTGGAGGGGTTGCCGCGCCCGGATTGGATCCTCGACGCGGCGGCGAATCCCAGCGTGCTGGCCGGGGCGGTGGGCGGCACATCCAGCCGGCAATTGATGGAGCACAATCTCATCGGCACGCTGAACCTGCTGGAGCACGCCAAACGGCATTCGGCGGGCCTGGTCCTGCTGAGCACCAGCCGCGTCTATTCGCTAAGCCGCCTGGCCGCGCTTCCGATGGAAACGCGGCATGAGGCCTTCGCGCCAGGATTCGATTCGATCAGCGAGCCGGGCCTCTCCGAACGGGGCGTGGCGGAGGATTTCTCAACCCAACCGCCACTCTCGCTATATGGGAGCGCAAAACTGGCTTCGGAAATCCTGGCGCTGGAGTACGGCGCGGCGTTCAAGCTGCCGGTGTTCATCAACCGCTGCGGCGTCCTGGCCGGAGCGGGCCAGTTCGGCAAGGCGGACCAGGGAATCTTCAGCTTCTGGATTCATTCATTCAGAGAGGAGCGCCCGCTCAAGTATATCGGTTTTGGAGGAGGCGGACACCAGGTGCGGGATTGCCTGCATCCGCGCGACCTTGCGGATCTGCTGGCGCGGCAGATTGGCCGGCCTGACAAAGCCGGGCGGGTGGTCAACGTGAGCGGCGGGATGCACAACAGCATGTCGCTGGCGCAACTAACCGGTTGGTGCGCGCGGCGGTTTGGCCCACGGAGCGTCCAGGGAGAATCGAGCAACCGGCTCTACGACGTGCCTTGGCTGGTCCTGGACGCGGGGCGGGCAGAGGCGGAATTTGGCTGGCGCCTTGAGACCGGGCTGGAGGCCATTCTTGAGGAAATCGCCGCGCACGCCGAGGCGCACCCGCAATGGCTGGACCTGGCTCGCGACCCATGACCGACGCCCAGATCAGCAAACCGCCTCCGCCAGGTGGCCATGAGCCAGCAACTCCCATTTTAGGCTTGGGCGGGGAGAAAAAACGAAATCGGCGGACCGCGCTGTTCCCAAATCGCAAATCGCAAATTGCAAATCATGAATACGCCGCCGGGTTTATGTCCTAGGCC
>JBJKSV010000608.1:0-3097 GCA_046703605.1 Limisphaerales bacterium | reverse complement strand
CCCTACCTCGGCAACTATGCCAACACCTCTGGTGGCGACCAATGGCCCACGAACCGTCCGCTAAACCAGTATGCGCCCAACATGTCGGTCTTCCATTGTCCGGCCGACCGCGGGGATGGCCTCAACCCCGTCCCTAAGTCTTGTTGGGAAGGGTGGGGGAATAGCTATCTCACAGAATGGGCCGGCGACTTTGCCGGAACGGAACATGTCACGGGCGATTCCCTGTACCCGAAGCAATCGCCCGCTCTCAAGGAAAGCGAGGTGGCCCGGCATCCTGTCACAAAAATCATCTGCGGCGACTGGCCCTGGCATCCCAACCGCGGCGTCAACGACTCGCACGATGATTGGCACAACTTCCGAGGCCGGCGGTGGATGAACATGCTCTTCGGCGACGGCCATGTGGAGTTCTGGCATTTCCCGCCCGCCTACGACACCGACCCGAAGTACCAATCCGGCTGGTTCGATGTCAATGCGCAATGGTGGTAGGCGCCGGGGGGGCACGGAGTACACGGAAACATTCTTCCGCTCCCAATGCGCCTATAGAAATCCATTTTCCTCGGTCAGGTTTTCTGTCACACTCCCGCCATGAAGACGACTGGTTTCGGACTCTCCCGCCGTCAGATGCTCGCGCGTTGCGCAAAGGCGGCGGCGCTGGCCTGCACCCTGCCTTGCGCCCCGCTCTGGGCGGAACCGGACAAGCGCCGATTCCGAATCGGCGCCTGCGACTGGTCGATTGGCAAAATGGGTGATCCTGCCGCGTTTGAAGTAGCCAAAGAAATCGGGCTGGACGGGGTGCAAGTCAGCCTCGGGACGTTGGCGAATCACATGCGCTTGAGACAGGCGGCCGTGCAAGAGGAGTACCTGGCGGCGGCCAAAGCTGTCGGCCTGGAGGTTGCCTCGCTGGCGATTGGCGAGTTGAACAACATCCCCTATAAGAGCGACCCGCGCACGGTGCCCTGGGTCAGGGACTCCGTCGATGTCTGCACCGCCCTGGGTGTTCATGTGGTGCTGCTGGCGTTCTTCGCGAACGACGATTTGCGCGAAGACAAAGCCGGGGTGGATGAGGTGGTGAGGCGGCTC
The DNA here is from genome assembly GCA_046703605.1 of Limisphaerales bacterium. Lineage (GTDB taxonomy): Bacteria > Verrucomicrobiota > Verrucomicrobiia > Limisphaerales > UBA8199 > JAJYHY01. The sequence continues at coordinate 2,017 of JBJKSV010000608.1, read as the reverse complement.
AAGGCGGTTGCCCCCAGAGCCGAGAAGGCCGGGGTTACGCTCGGGATCGAGAGCTGGCTCAGCGCCGACCAGCACCTTGAAATCCTGGACCGCGTCGGTTCACCGGCGGTAGGCGTCTATTACGACGTCTGCAATTCCAATGACATGGGCTACGACATCTACGCCGAGATTCGCAAGCTGGGCAAACGCATCTGCGAATTCCATGCCAAGGAAAACGGCGCGCTCCTCGGCCATGGAAAGGTGGATTTTCACCGGGTCCGGGAAGCGATGGACGACATCAACTATCGCGGCTGGGTCGAGATCGAGGGGGGTATTCCGCCCGGCGCTCAAATGCTTCCGAGCTATAAGGCCAATTGCAGATTCCTCCGGGGAATCCTTAAGACATGACTGGCGAGAAGCTATCCGAAGGGGTTGCTTTACCGCCCCACTTACTCGGCCACTTTATCGACTTTGGCCGGCTCTCGGTCGAGTGAGCGACGAAACGGACCGATTTTTCGTGTATATGCACGAAAAATCGGTCAGGGTGCTTTATCGCGCGAGTTGCCCGGAGCCTCTAGCGCCTTTTGGCGCCAAGCGCGGGCATACTCGCACGACGCGGTCTGACTGTGGCGGACTCCGAAGATTCCGCGACGGTTTGTGAGGTGGCCGTCGTGTTTCTGTATGAGAGAACAAAACTCAACAGACAGTCTATGAAATCACCAATCTATTTTGCCTCATGCCTGCTCGCGCTCAGCCTCGCGCCGACCTTTGGTCAGCAGCCGGCGCCAGCAGTCGGGCTGACCCCGCAACAACAGGCGGTCATGCGTGAGCTAGACGGCCAACGATACCTCCTCCCCCCACAAGGGCTCGAATCCGTGAGCAGGCACCCTCAATTGGCTCCCAGTCATCAGGAATTGACCCGCTTCAACCTCGATTTCCGCGGCGGCTCGCCCCACTACTTGGTCCAGGCCATTGAGAAGGCGATAGGTAAGTCCTTGAATGTCATCATTCCGCCTGAGGACTTAGATGTTCAAATCCCGCCCTTGAGGATGAACGAGGTGACCGTTCCGCAGTTGTTTCAGGCCCTGGAAGCTGCCAGCCGGAAGACAGTTACGGTACACTCAGGGCCCCCCTTCGGGCCGTATCACCAGATCACGGCCAGTTATGGCTTCAGAACCAGCGACCAGCCAGTAACCGACACTTCCATTTGGTATTTCTATGTCGAAAAGCCAACTCTGCCTCCGGTGGTGTCCTCCGAAAAGGTGACCAAGTTCTATTCTTTGGCGCCTTACCTTGACCGCGGCTTTTCCCTGGACGACATTACCACCGCTATCCAAACCGCGTGGAAAATGGCGGGTCTGGCCAACCCACCGGAGTTGAAGTATCACAAAGAGACAAAACTCCTGATCGCCTATGGGGAACCCAGCCAGTTGCAAACCATTGACCAAGTCCTTCAGGCACTCCCCAGCACGAACTACCCCGTGCCCGACCTAAAGTCGATTCAATCCCAGATTAAGAAGCTCCAGCAAGAAGTTGACCTGCTAAGGGCCGCGCCGCATCCTTTTCCCGCGCCAGCGCCAAGCCGCTGAGCCGGCTCGGGAACCGGCGTCCACGAAAGCCGTTTCGCAAATCGCAAATCGAAAATTACGGAAGAGGACATTCAATGCTTGGAACAGTGCCTCGGCTCAGCCGATGAAACGGCGCGCCATACGCGGGAGATTGAGGCATTGACGCGCCGCATGGTTGGTGGGGATGAAGTGGCCTGGCGCGCGTTTTATGCCGCTTACTTCGATCGCTTATGGCGCTATCTCCTGTTAGCCGCCTCCGGCAACGAGGATACCGCCACTGAAGCATTGCAGGCGGCGCTGATCCGAGTGACCAAGCACATCAAAACCTTTCGGGATGAGCACGTGATTTGGAGTTGGCTCACGGTTTTGGCCCGTAGCGCGCTGGCCGATCAAAGAAAGAAACAGCGGCGTTATGCCGCCTTTCTGGACCGGTTCAGGCGGCAGGCAAACGTCGAGGCTGAGCCCGGGGG
>JBJKSV010000607.1:0-3443 GCA_046703605.1 Limisphaerales bacterium | reverse complement strand
GGCCGCACCTCGAGCGACTCCGCTACACGAACGGCTTCGGTGACTTATCCCTGGATGCTCGTCGGGCTGGGGAAGGTGTTGGGAACGGCCTGTTTCCTTGTGACACTCACGTTGCTCGCCCTGATGCTCTTTCGAAACAGCCTGGTGGCTATCCTCAGTGTGATCGGGTTCTATCATATCTCCAACCTGCTCTTTGACTTCGCCGGCCTGAAGAATCTCTCCTACCTCGAAATGATCGGCACGATGCACAAGGAGCTCGGAGGAATTGCCCGGCCTCTGGACGAGCTGGCCACGCTGGGATGGCTGTTCGGCTTCGCTGTGGTGTTTGGTCTGGCCGCAACCTTGCTATTCGTTTCCCGCGACCCGCCTAAATGAAGAACCGGCTCGACATCGCTCATGGCCGGGGCCGTTCCCGCCCGGCGCGTAAAGGCCCCGTGCCCTCACGCGGCGCTTCGCAACTTCCCAATGCTCCGTGGTCCGCACGGGTTCTTGCCGCGATCGTCCTCGCCGGATCGAGCCTGTTTCCATGTCACGCGGCCCAAGAGCCCATCGCCCATGCCTCCGCCGCACCGGCTCAAGCCCTGCCGGGCGCTCTCATTGCGAAACCTCGACCCGCCAGTGACCTGCTTTTGACGGACGAGGGCCGGAAGTTCACCGGCGCCCTCTTGAACGAAAGCATCTCTCTCCGCACTGCTTACGCCACTCTGCGCCTGCCCAAAGCCGCCATCGCGCGCATCGACCTGGCCGATCCCCGGCAGGGACTCGACTCGGTCGAGACCGTCAACAGCAACCGGTTCACGGGTTTCCTCGATGACCCCTCCCTCACCTTTCGCTCCGACACCGGCGACGTCGTGAAGGTCCGGACTGAAAAAGTTGCAGAGGTGATTTTGGGATCAAGTCACAAGGAGATCCCAGCATCCGGAATATGGATCTACCTCAAGAACGGCGATAGGCTCAGCGGGGAACTGCTCACCGAAACGCTGAATCTCCGCACGGCCAATACGGAGTTGAAAATCGCCCGGAATGATCTCACCGCCCTTTTGATGACAGCCGACGGCTCCAGCGGGGCAACCGTCCTGCTCCGGAATGGCACCGTGCTCAACGGCACATTAGCAACCGAGGAGGCACGGATTAAGCTCGATCTGGGCCAGACCGTCACTCTCTACCGAGGACGGCTCCGCTCGATCAGCCAAACGCGCGACCTTCCCGCGGGCGCCTTAAAGCCGGTCCTGGAAGCAGGGCTGCCGGGCGACCAGACCGGGCCGGGGGCCTCGACCAACCGGGAGGGCTTGATCTGGATTCCCGCGGGCGAATTCATAATGGGCAGCCCATCCGATGAACCGGGGCGCGACTGGGACGAAGGCCCGCAAACCCGGGTCGTTATCGCCCACGGCTTTTGGATGGGAAAGTGCGAAGTCACGCAGGCTGAGTTTCAGCGCGTGATGGGCTACAACCCAAGCAATGAAGCCGGTCCCCCGAACCGCCCGGTGGAGAAGGTAAGTTGGTACGAGGCCATAGATTACTGCACCCGCCTGACCCGCGGCGAGGAAACCGCGGGCCGCCTGCCTGACGGCTATTCCTACCGCCTGCCGACCGAGGCCGAGTGGGAGTATGCGTGCCGCGCCGGCACTACCACTCGCTTCAGCTTTGGCGACGACCCCGCCGAGGTGCATCTGGGCGAATACGCCTGGTACGCAGGCAATAGTGATTCCACTTCCCACCCGGTCGGAACCCGGCGGCCGAATCCCTGGGGCCTTTACGATATGCACGGCAATGTTTGGGAATGGTGCCTGGATCGATGGCCGGGCTCGCTGCCCGGCGGCACCATTACCAACCGGCCCGCGCTGGCGCAAGGCACGCTTCGCACGACGCGCGGCGGCTCCTGGCTTTACGATAGCCGTGCGTGCCGCTCGGCGAATCGCGACGATTACAGCCCCGGCGACCGCTGCAGCGACATCGGCTTCCGCATCGTCCTGGCCCCACTCGAGCCATAGTGTGTAGCGCCGCTCCCCCCTTTTTCGGTAGGAGTCAGGGCGGCAAAGAGATAATATCGGTGTCATGGTGAGACAAAGCCCGCTTCTGAGAATGCCTGGAAGATCAAAGAACATCGTCCCGCTCCTTGCGTTGCTCTTCTGCGTGGCGGGGTGTCAACGCCACGAGGTCCGCCCGGCCCCTTACGCCCGGTTCGGACCCCCTCCCAAGCCCGAGGACCTCACCCCCAAGGTGACCGTCGTTCCCAATCAGCACGGCCCTGTCTCCTATCAGTGGAATTACACGAATGGGCCGGATGGCGCCAGGATGCTCCAGTTTCAGCCCTCGCATAACACTGGATCCCGCGAATAACACGAATAGGAGACAGGAGAGGGACCATAATGGCCGACATCATCTATAAGTAAGGCTGCTATCGGATTATCGGAACGTGCTTTGAGGTTTACAACGAGAAGGGGAATGGATTCACAGAACCAGCTTATCAGGAATGCCTGGAGTTGGAGTTGGAAGTGCAGGGAATCTGATTCGAGGCGCAGGCGCAGCTCCCGCTCAGTTACAAGGGCCGCCCGCTGCGCCAGCATTTCAGGCCGGATTTCGTCTGCATGGCAAAGATTGTCCTGGAGATGGACAAATGGGTCGCCAAGACGCGGTCTCCCTAACCCATCACTGTTATGCTTGGAGAACGGCTGTCTGTAGGCCGAAGGCCTCATTGATACCAGCCAATGGCATCGCCCTGGGACGTGTCCAAACCAAACCGCCAGCCAAAGCCAGCGGCTTGCTTTATGAGTAATACGCCACTGCGCAGCACACGGCGTCAACTCGCATCCTCAAGTTGCACCGACGACCGGCCTTCAGTTTGGATTAGCTTTCCGCCCGCTTCACCCGAAGCCGCCATTCCCGATAAACGCAAGCAAGCAGAATTCCCACAGCCGCTATTGCACCCGTGGTAGCTGGCTCGGGAACGATTTCGAACTGAAAACTGCCTGCACCATAGCTTACACCTGGGGTGGTGCCAGAGCCGGAGTGCGACGATGGAAAGCTCAGCCCCGACTCATTCACCGCAACCTCGTCGAAAGTGAAGCTGCCCGAGTACGTAAGGGCTCCTCCGCCACCGTCGAAGCTGGGGCTGCCTATTGGAGGGTCCGCAGCAATCTCGGCACCCTCAGAGTGCGTAGGGCTGTAGTCGCCGTACGGACCAGCCAGAATAGTGTACGTGGTGCCCGACACCCCGCCCGATAGCTGGAAAGCACTGCCGCCTAAGCCAACGAACCTCAAGCCGTCTGCCAAGCCGGCTTGTCCCAGACTCGTAGACAGAGGGCTGCCCCCAGTGATCGTCGCGGTCACACCAGAGAAGGTGGCCGTGGGCCCAATTTGGCTGCCGCCACCGCTGCCAGCGAAAATCGCCACCATTACGGGCTGGTAGTTAAAGCCATCGCTATTGTTGTCGTCGAAGG
>JBJKSV010000606.1:0-4269 GCA_046703605.1 Limisphaerales bacterium | reverse complement strand
GTGAAAAGCGAAGTGGGCGGGGTTGATGGGATAAAAATAGGTGCGGTTGATCCGGAGCGCCTCTTCCAGCGATGCTCGAACTTCCGGGTCATGAGTTGCGGAATACAGCTCGGTCAATGCCTCCATGAAGTGGAGGTGGGTGTTGGCGCTTTTGAGGCCGCCCACCTCGACAATGGCCTCCGGTCCCGGAGTGAGGATGGGTGTCCAGTCACGCTGGAAATGCTCAACCCAGCCGCCGTATTGGCGGTCATGACAATGTTGCTGGATGGCGTGATAAAGATCCATCGCGTGCTCGAGCGCGCCGCGGTCTCCGCTGGCCCGGTAGTATAGGACCAGGCCAAAAATCGCGAAGGACTCGCCATAGAGGATCTTGCGCCGGTTCAAGGGCTTGCCCGACAAGTCGGTCGTCCAATAATAACCGCCATATTTGGGGTCCAGAAAATGCGCGATCAGGAACCGGTAGCCTTGCTCGGCAGCTTTGAGGTAGTCGCGTTTGCCATCACTCAGGCCGTGGCGATAAGCGTGCGAGAATCCCCAGATCATCCGGCTTTGAGTGACAAGCTGCTTTTCTGTCGCGGGCGGCGCCTTTTTGGCCGCGTCATCCGAGAGGATGTAACCGCCGTATTTGTGGTCGATGGCCGTATCATACCAGTAAGGCAGGATCTTTTCGACGAGTTGAGTCTTGATCTGGGCCGCATAGTCGGCCCTGTCCTTCGCCCGGCTGTTATTTGGGCTGAAGAGAGCCAAAGCGACGCAAAGGACGGGGGCAAGAGGTGCAAGCCGCTTTGTGGCAGTGCCAACTGGAGGGTCGATGAACGTAGCCATGGGGCCTATTTGTCTGCGATCTCTTCCGTGCCCGCAAGAATGAAAACCGGATGCAACCCGTGGGGTGTCCAGCACGGGCGCTGGGGATGAGGTCTCATTTTGCGGTGGGGTGGTTTTTTCCTCAGCGGGTTCAAGGCCATTGCCGGGCAACTGATAACCTCCGATTGTCGTCGCCGACACCTCCGTTATCCTGAATCTCTGCTGTGTCAAGTATCTGCTGAGCGTGCTGCTTCGCGCCAAAGCGCTCGGTCTGCTCCCTCAGGTCACCCCTGTCCTCGATGCCCTGCGCGACCAGGCCCAGTTCTGGATCGGGGAGGCGCTTCGTTCGCAAGTTCTCCGCCTGGCAGGCGAAGCCGCCTGACCTTATGCCTGGCGAACTCACTCCATCGCCCCACAAGCGGAAAGAAGTCCTCGACCGGCTGCGATCGCCCATCAGGACCCGCGACGACCCGTCGCGGTTATTGGTCAACGCACTGGGCTACGAGCGGGTCGAGCCGCCAATCCCAACTGCCAAGGAGACGTTCGGCGAAGGCATCGCGTTGGACCTCGCCGAGCGATCCCGCCCTGTCCGCCTCGCCGAGGCAGGCTCGAAACCGTACCACCCGAACCCACGGGGAGCCAGGGGAACCACAATCAGGTTGACATTCAGCCAACACAACGTTATTGTTGTGTTGTGATACCTGATCTGGTTGACGTGGACTCGTCAAAGCTTGATCCGGTGCTGCTGGACTTTTCGACCCGGCGGCAGGCGCAAAAGCGGAAGTATGGCGGCGAGTTCTTTCCCCTGAACGCGATGGCGGCCCCGGGGGCATTCTTTCTCGATTACTTTCAAAGAGATAAATACACAGGCAAGCCAAAGGGGATTATTCGGGTGCATTGAGGGACGCGGGTGGCAGCGCGAGGCGAGACTTATGATTACGAATGAAAGGCAATACAGGATAGGCAAAGCCGAGTTGGAGAAACTGGGGGAGGAGGTCAGGCGGTTCGACCTGGCTGAAGCCACCAAGGCTTCTGGCGGAGATCGGGTTTTGGCAAAAGCCCAATTGGACGCGCTCGAGAGCGAGAGTGACGTACTTTCTGAGCAGTTGCGAGAGTACGAAGCTCTCAAAGCCGGCAGCGTCCGGAACCTGGAGGCGGCCAGCCTCAGCGAACTGCCGAGCCTGCTGATCAAGGCGCGCATCGCCTTGGGCCTGTCTCAGCGCCAGTTCGCCGAGAAGATGGGGCTCAAGGAGCAGCAGATCCAGCGCTACGAGGCGGAGAACTATTCGTCAGCGAGCCTTCGGAGGCTGGTTGAGGTTTCTAATGCTCTGGGGGTAAGGCTCCGCGGGAAGGCACGGCTGGAGCAGACAGAGCCAAGCGGGGTGGCCATGGGGGCCCGCACTGGAGCGCGCAGGTGAGCCGGCTGGTCACAGAGCAGGAAGCTGCGGCTTGCTTGTTGTTGGCCGGTTTGTGGCAAGCTGTTGGCATGTTTGACCACGTTGGGATATTCGTGTCGGATACCGGGCGGGGCTTTCGGTTTTTCGAGAAATCACTCGCGCCCTTGGGCATCGTGGCGAGGGAGCGCCAGCTCAAGTGGGGCTCGATTGTGATGAGCTCGGAGGACTGGCCGCCGTTCCTGTTGATCGTCCGCTTATGAGTGAAGACAAAGCACCTGCGTCCACGCGCATCGGCGGCAAGCTGCGAAGCGCGCTGACCGATGATCAGATTGAAACGCTGCTCGACGTTCTCGCTGAGACTGCCCAACTAAGGGCGGTGGAGGAGCAGCTCAGGGCAGCGGATCCGGACCTCGCCGAGACGGTGCGCCGCATCCTGGAGGCGCCCCGCATTCCAGCCGAAGCGGCGCCATCCCTGCAGAAGACCGCCGAGATCTGGAACGACATCTGGGAAAAGTGGGCGGATCATGTCGCGGACGTGGCTGACGAGCAGGGGCCTTATGCCAACCACGAAGAGCACTGGCATCCGCCGTATTTGGACTATGGCGCTTTGGCCGATGATTTGGAAGAGGCGGCGGAGCGGCTTTCCGAATGGATCGACCGGGCCCACGCCCTGGTGGGCGAGCCGGACCTGTTCCTGGAAAGCCTGGCTGAGATCAATGACAACATGAAGTCGCTTCCGGAGTGGTTCCAGCCGGTCGAGGATGATTTCGTGCTGGGGCCGCAGGCCAGTTCGTGCGTCCTGCGCTGGACGTGGCTGGGGCTGGCCGGGCAAGCCGAACCCGGTCGGAAGCTGGTAGATAGCCTTTGTGACCTGGAACTACCAGGTCAACACACGGAACTAGATCGGGACACCTGCTGCCAGTTTTTCTCAGGATTGCCTGAGGGCGTGTGCCGCGAGGTTCATGCCTACCTGCGCGAGCCTCAATTTGCGGAAAGGCTCGCTGAACTCCGCTCGATCTGGCATCGGATTCAACACGAATTTGAGGGTCGGTTTGATCCGGCGGAGTATCTGCAAGCGTGCGAAGATCACCTGGAGGAGGATTGGCGTTATGGCCAACCGCTGATCGCCGAGGCGCTCGCACGCCAGGATTTCGAGGCGGCGGAGAGGTTCGTGGAACTGACGTTCTCGAGTCTGCTCCGGTGGGCGGGGGAGGAACCGTGGCGGACGGAGAAGCTGCTGGTGCCAGAGTCTCGGTATTATACTTCAGAAGAGGAAGAGCAGGCGCGGCGCAAACTCCTGGAGCAATGGGAGGATGTGGCGGTTCGGCGCGGGAACCTGGGCCGTGCGGCAGTACTGCGGCTGCAACGCGCGGTTCTGACGTCGCCGGAGGATTGGGCCGTTGTCCTGGAGGCATTCGAGGAGTGCCGACGCCGGCCCGGCACTTCGGCTGTGGTTGAGCAGTTGTTTGCCGAGTGGCGGCAGCGGATAGCAGACGTATGCCTGCCCCCGGAGCCCGGGAGAAAGCCCCCGACCGATACGTGGGCGCATCGCCTTATCGACGCGCAGCGCAATGTTTCCTTGGGCCGGAAGCCCTTCCTTGAGAGCATGGAGGTGTGGCTCGAATGCTGCCGGGAGCATGTTGCCTTCTTCCAGAAAAACTGGCGCTCGCTTGCCCGCCTCACGCGCAACCTGCCTCGACACAACGAGACGGCGTTGAAATGTCCCACGTTCTACTCCCACGTGCTGGTTCCGGCTTCGCATCTTTCTGGAGATATGGAGCGGAGCCTACGCCATGCCTTGGCCTCAGTGGATGAGGCAGCGGACGGAATTAGCGTGCTTCCCGCATGGGAACAACACCTCCACACGCTCGTGCCACTGCCAGGAAGCAGCGGCTCCTACTATCGAGAATCGGCTCTGTGGATGAAATCGCTGTCGGAGGTGAACCCGGCGACCTATGCAAGTCTGCTGGCCCAGTGGAAGACTGAATTCCGGCGGCGGCGCAATCTTTGGGCGGATATGGCTTCCGCGGGCTGTCCGAGCTGGGGGGCTGCTTTATAATTAGCAGGA
>JBJKSV010000605.1:0-7373 GCA_046703605.1 Limisphaerales bacterium | reverse complement strand
GATTATCAATGTGCCAACGACATTCCTTGGAAAGAAGCCGCAAATCCTTGAGCGAGCCGTTGAACTGCAGAGCCAGGTTGCTGCCATACAGGAGAAACTCCAAGCGATCCTCCGTAGCGGCGGGCTTCAGGTGGTCCTCCCCCAGTTGCACAATAAGACGACGGGGCGAATTGACGCGCGGCAGATCGCCGATTACATGAGGGTGCCGCTCAAGCGGCTCGCCGAAGGGCTGCATCTCAATTATAAGGCCATCCAACGCAACCCCTCCGCCCAGAGCATCCAACCTGCCCTCAAGCCGGTGAAGCGGTCAATGGAAATCCTCCAGGATTTCTTCCACAAACCTGAAACTGTCCGGGTGTGGCTCAACACCCCCCATCCCGACCTCGACGGGCATACCGCGCTGGAAATGATTCTGGCGAACAATCCCAACGCGGTCCTGCGGATCCTAGAAAATGCCGCCGCGGGCGTGCCAGTCTGATGCTGGCTCTGGCTGAACTGGCCGCCGCGCTGAAGCGCGTCCGCCTTGTCTCGGCACATGGGCCTTGGTCACGCGCAATTGCCTACCGCCATTTGCTCGGTCCTCCACCCGGACAGACCGGCCCGCCTCAACCCTTGTGGGGAGGCGCGGCCAAAATTGCTGGTGCTCGGTTTACCCCCACCGGCAGCTTCGATTCCCTCTACCAGGCGAGTTGCTCAAGCCTGGCGAGGTGGTCGAGTTTGTTTCTGACGAAATCGTTGTCGATGAAAGGATTGATGGCGCTAGGATCGGGAGTCCTGAAGCCCACAAACCGCAGCTTCGGCGGTCGGCGCTTCCTGCCATTTGCCGTGCTCCTTGATCAGGTCCACGAGCCGGTCCACCGCCTCGGCTTCCGGAATATTGAACTTAACGGCGGTTTTCCCGACGTAGAGGTTAATCTTCCCCGGCGCGCCGCCGACATATCCAAAGTGCGCATCGGCCATCTCGCCCGGCCCGTTTACAATACAACCCATGATCGCGATTTTAACACCCTTGAGGTGCTCGGTTCGGGATTTGATGCGGGCAGTCACAGTTTGCAGGTTGAACAACGTGCGCCCGCAGGAGGGGCAAGCCACATAATCCGTCTTGATCGAGCGGCAGCCCACCGCCTGGAGAATGTTGTACGCCAAACGCAGAGATTGACCCCCGCCCGGTTCGCCTCGCACCACGATGGCGTCTCCAATCCCGTCGGCGAGCAACGCCCCAATCACCACCGAGGCGCGCAGCAAAGCCACATTCGGCGAGAGTTCAACGGGAACGAGCGTGTCCTTGAGCAGAATAGGATTGCTCCGGCCCAGCCGCCTGAGTTTCGCGGCCAGGAGGCGAAACGCGGTGATTGCCGGGAGGTCCAGCCCGTCCTTCACCGTAATCAACTGGCTTTCGCAGTTTACCTCAAAGTCCTGCGCTGGATCGGCTTCAAACACGTTCAGGTCCTCATAGACCGCCTCCGGTTTGACGTCGGCCTTTGGCGTGATACGCGGCGCAACCTTCTCCCAGACTCGGCGCGTCACTACCACACGCACGGCTTGGTCCCCTCCGCACCGCGTTCCGCCCTCCAACTCAATTTCGGGCGTTGCCCGGCGCGAGTAGGCAAAGGGATCAAAGGGCGGCGGAGTCCCGGCGAATGACGCCTGCCGGCTCGCCAGCAGCGGAACCTCCTGAAGCAAATCCCGGCAGACCTCAATCTCCCGGGGCGAATCCTCCGTCAGCGAGACTCGAATGGTGTCACCCAGCCCGTCGCACAGAAGCGAACCGATGCCGAAGGCGCTCTTGATGCGCCCATCTTCGCCTTCGCCCGCCTCGGTGACGCCCAGGTGAAGCGGGTAATTCCAATCCGGGCCCTCGCTCTCCAGGCGCGCCGCCAGCAACCGGTAGCATTCGATCATCACCTTGGGGTTGCTCGCCTTCATCGAGAATTTGAAGTTATGGAACTCATTCTTGCGGGCAATGCGCGCAAACTCCAGGGCGCTTTCCACCATCCCAAGGGGCGTGTCACCGAACCGGTTCATAATGCGATCGCTCAATGAGCCGTGGTTGGTCCCGATGCGCATGGCCCGGCCCAGCTCTTTGCAGAGTTTGACCAGGGGAGTGAACTTCGCCTCGATGCGGGCCAGTTCGGCGGCGTATTGCTCGTCAGAGTATTCCTTGACCGCAAACTTCTTCGAGTCGGCGTAGTTGCCGGGGTTGATCCGGACCATCTCCACCCACTTGGCCGCTTCCATGGCCGCTTCCGGCTTGAAATGGATATCCGCCACGATGGGCACGTTGCAGCCGCGCGCCCGCAGTTCCGAGACGATGTTCTTGAGGTTGGCGGCATCTTTAACCGTGGGGGCGGTAATCCGCACGATCTGGCAGCCCACGGCCGCCAGTTCCAGGCTTTGCCTCACGCACTCGCCGGTGTCCATCGTGTCGCACGTCAGCATCGACTGCACGACAACCGGGTGGCCGCCCCCGATAACCACACCGCCGCGCGCCGGATCGCCCACCACAACCTCGCGGGTGGGACGCCGGGAATAGAAGAAGGCCGATTTGCAATAATTTGCGGAACTCATTTCATCTAAGGAATGTCGCTTGGCTGAGCGCCCCTGTTGGTTGGAGGGGCGAACACTACGGGCTGTTCGCGGTCGTTGCGGGCGTGGCGCACCCAATCGCCGGTATCAAAGAAGGCGATAAAGAGCATAAAGCCAATCAGCACGGCGGCGCAGGCGCTCTGGAGGTACTGAAGCACGCGCGGGCTAAGCGGCCGACGGCGGATGGCCTCAAGCAGCGCCAGCATGATATGGCCCCCGTCCAGGACCGGGAAAGGCAGGAGGTTGAGCAGCGCCAGGTTGACGTTGAGAATAACACTGAACCAGAGCACCTGCCGCCAGCCGTCCTTGCTCTCAAATAGATTGGTGTAGAGCCGGATGATCATCACCGCGCCGCCCAGTTGCTGAACCCCGACTTCGCTCTTGGGCGAGAAGACCGTTCCCAAGGTGGCAAATATCTGGTCGGCGCTGGAACTGATCTGCTCGACCGGCCCAGGGTGGGTCACTTTCACATCCGAATTCAACTGCCACGAGGTAATGCCGAAAGAGGGGCCGCTTTTGGCCGGCTTGATCGGCTTGACCGCCAGGAGCACGCGCGAGAACTCCTGGCCCCCCCGCCGGACAGTAAAGGTGACCGGCTTGACGGGGCCGTTGGTCATCTGGTCTTCCAGATAGACCACAGACATGGGGTTATAGACTTCCTGGCCATTGATGGCTACGACCTGGTCGCCCTGGCGCAAGCCCGCGGCGGCCGCCGGACTGTCCTTGGCGACTTGATAAACCACCGCCTTCTGAACCGGGCCGACCCGGATTTGGCGCAGGGCCTTGCGCTCGTACCAGTGGGTCGGCCGCTTATAGGGCGTGGCGTGCGTAACGGCTTCCTTGCCGTCCCGAACATACTTAATGGCAATATTGGTTCCCTGGCTGGTAATGACCCTCCAACTGATGCTGTCCTGGCTGGGCGCGAATTCGCTCACCGGATGGCCATCGACGGCCAAAATCCGGTCGCCTGGCCGCAATCCCGCCTTCCATGCCGGCCCGTCGGGCTGTACCCAGCCAAGCGTTGTTGAGCGCGCATCGGTATTCACTGGCCGGCCTACTCCCCAAACCACAAACGCGAATGCCACTGCCAGCAGGAAACTGAAGAGCGGCCCCGCAACCGCAACGATGATCTTGTCCATCGCCGAGATCGGCGGCAAGGGCTGGCCTGAACTCTCGCTCTTGCCTTCAATCGCCTCCATGCTCGCCATCTGCGGCAGAGCGACGTACCCCCCGGCGGGAATCGTGCCCAGCGCGTATTCGATCCCGTTAATCCGCTTCTTCCAGATCGGTTTCCCAAACCAGATCGCCAGCCGATCAATCTTGAGCCCGCGCCAGCGCGCCGCCAGAAAGTGCCCCAACTCGTGGACAAAAATCAGCAGGTTGAAGAGCAAAAGCACTTCCAGCAGAATTAAGATGAACTTCAGCAACCACATATATTACGCAGCCTCCACAACACTAAGAGACTGCGAAGAATATAGCAGCGGCTGTGCCGGAGGCAATCCTCGGAGCCAAACCGGGTGCGATTGAGGCGCATCTCTCACAAGGAGGACACGCTCCAGACGATCAATAGCGCCAGAAGCGCATAGGTGTTCGAGAGGGTTGACTTAGCGCGCAAAGTAGTCATACTTTTGGTCATGCAAGCGCCTATCGGAGGTTTCGATTTGTTCGGCGCCTGCCGCTGCCGCGCAGAATTGAAACCGCCCTGGAAGACGGCGGGAATCTGCGTTACCTGTGCTCTATTTCCAGCATGGAGATCGTCCGCAAATGGGGTTGAGGCAGATCGCGAGCGCGGCGGAAGAACCCGCAGTTTTCAAGCCCCACAATGGGGACCTCAGGAAAGAGGCTCCTCGCCGCCGGTTCGCCTGCCTGATCCTTCCCTTTTGGAGGGCTTGCTCGTCCTGGCGGCAGTCTCCACGACCGGCACGCAGAGGCCAGCCCGTGCGACCCCGGATTAACCGCGCGGTGGACCGCAAAACCCAGAGTAAACGCTAACCTTTAACCACCAGGAGGCTTCGCCTTCCCAAACCGGGGCCAGCCCATCCAGGAACTCAGGCCGACATCCCTCCATCCAGAGGATAAACGCCCCCGGTGCAAAAGCGGCTCTCGTCGCTGGCCAGGAACACCATCAGTTGCGCTATCTCCTCGGGCTGGGCGTAGCGCCCCAACGGGATCAAAGCCTCCAGCCGCCGGCGGGCTTCCAGCGGTTCCAGGGGCAGGACGGCGGCCTCAATGCCATCCATCATGGGCGATTGGACCGGGGCCGGGTGGATCGAGTTGACGCGAATCTTGAGCGGGGCGCATTCCAGGGCGGCGGCGCGCATGAGGCCCACCACGGCGTGCTTGCTTGTCACATAGGCAGCGAACCCCAGCCCTATGCCTCTCAGACCGAGAATGGAGGACATAATGATAATGCTGCCGCCACCGCGCTTGGCCATGGCTGGGATGACCTCACGCAGGCCAAGGAAGACGCCGCGCACGTTCACAGCCATCACGCGATCGAAGGTCTCCAGAGGCAGGTCGGGGATCGGTTTGGCCGCCTCGCCCGTGATGCCCGCGCCGGCCACAAAGACATCAATCCCGCCATGGCGATCTACGGTCGTCTGGACGCAGCGCCGCGCATCCTCAGCCTTGGTCACGTCGGCGAGCACGCAACTGGCGGCCTTTGGGTCGAAGGATTGCCAGGCCCGCTGGAGCGCCGATTGGTTGGAGTCCACGAGCACAACCCTTGCGCCTTCCTGGATGTAAAGCCTTGCGGCAGCCAGACCGAGGCTGCCCGCGCCGCCGGTAATGAGAGCGGTCTTTTGATTCAAGCGGGGCGGGCGGGTGCTGGAGGCGGTGCTCATGGTTTTGGCTTGAACTTATCATAAAGGGGCGGAGTTGCCAGGCCGCAAGGGGGGCCACGGCTACAACGCAAACGCGCGCCCACATTATTTGCTACTTGTGTTCCTCCTGAAGCTTGGCGCCCTCGCCGTCCGGCAAGCCGTCCCGGAACGTGCCGAACCATTTGTCGAGCGGAATGCCGGCCTCGCCGTAGTTGCACTCGAAGTAACGGTGATGCAGGTAATGGAAATACGAGCCAGTCGGCCATTTATCCTCGATGATCGGGCCTTCAAATCCATGATGCCCGCACGCTGGGGAGAGCGCCGTGTGCTGGAGGTTGAACAGGAAATGAAAGGGATGGGACGGCACAATCCAGTGAACGAGCACGACGCTAAAGTAAAGGAAGGTTTCCACCGGATGCATCGCCATACCCGACCAGGAAATCGGATTGATGTTTTTATGATGCAGGTAATGGACTCGCTTGTAGAGCGGCTTCCAATGAATCAGCCGGTGTATCCAGTAGAAATGAAACTCGCGCCAGAACGGAATCAAGAACAGCCAGGCCACAAACCACACCGGATGTGCGCTCCAGCTTGCGTAAGGCAGGCGGTGGTTCGCGTAAAGCCACATCGTCACCACTTCGTAGCCGGTCATGAAGACACAGCCGGCCCCGGCGGTCCAAAAAATGTTGTCGTACACCTGGTCGCGGAAGAGGAAGACGTTGCTGTTGCGCGCCGGCCAGCGGGGATCGTATTTGCCCTTCGTGCCCTCGCCCTTGATGATGTAGAAATAAAGGTGATAGCTGCCGTAAACCAGCCAGATCAAAACCTGATTGCGAAGAAAAAGCTGGCCGATCCAGCCCCACTGAAACTGTGCGCAGCGCGTAAGCTCCGGCTGCAACCACATCCACGAGACCGCCGAAATCCCCAGCAGCACCAGGTTGCGCGGCCACATGAAACCGGGCCAGGTGACGAGCCATTTCAGGAACGCCAGCGGCTTGGGCGGCCAGATGAACACCGGAGCGTA
Source organism: Limisphaerales bacterium (assembly GCA_046703605.1). Taxonomy (GTDB): domain Bacteria; phylum Verrucomicrobiota; class Verrucomicrobiia; order Limisphaerales; family UBA8199; genus JAJYHY01. The sequence goes on along the minus strand of JBJKSV010000605.1, from coordinate 941 downwards.
GCGGCACGGGTAGTCCGGACGCCACTCACCCCTCGCGTTGCGCGTGCCGGGGTCAAGGCGGGCGATCCCTGGCATGAAGTGTTGGAAGACTTTTTGCATGTTGGTTGGTTCAGTTGATTCTCAGCTTTTTTGCGAACTCCTTTGGCAAAAGCAGGTGAGTTGCCGTCGCGCCTGCCAGTCGCAGATGGCGGCAAGGTTCGTGTTCACTGGAGATGGAAAACCTCTTTGCAATCGCTCCAGATCTTGCCTTTGGCCGCGGCGTCCGGCAGCGGTTGCTGGCAGGGATCGGTTTCCTTCCACCACCGCTGCGTCTCGGGATCGGCGGCCATCTATTTCATGTCCGCATCAAAGTTCGTGCCGGTGTATTCGAGATACGAAAACAGATACGTCTTCCCGCCAATCTCGCGCTCGTAAATCGAGTAATTCCGGATGTGGCACGCCTTGATCATTTTCAGGACCGACGGCCACGGATGCGAATGGAGATATTCGTAACGCTCGATTTTGTCCGGCTTGAGGCCGGTGGCCCAGGCGTAGCGCGTGACGTGCGGTTGCGAGGTGGCGCAACCGGAGAAAACGGCAAGCAGGAACAATGACAAGATGCTCTGAACGATTCTTTTCACGGCGCGGTTGAGTTTGGACATCCTCATAAGCATTGATTTGCAAACATTTCTCAGCGGAAAATCAAATATAGCACGGCAAACACCACGAGCACTACCGCGGACATCATGCGGTAGTCAGACAAGCCTGAGCCGCATTTGACACGCAACGGCTCGGTCCAGTCGTCCCAGACGAGTTCTTTTGCCTCCACTTTCAGCGGCGCGGGGAAAATGAACGTCGCCACGACCATGATGACGACACAAGCAACGAACAACAGGAACGCAATCAACATGAAGTCGCCGCGATAGATGTTGTTCCAATCGAGGTAAAACGTCACCGCGCCG
>JBJKSV010000604.1:0-4604 GCA_046703605.1 Limisphaerales bacterium | reverse complement strand
CTCACTGAGTGGAGAACCATTCCTGATTTCGCAGTTGGTGCGGATGGCGATGGTCGAGGTTGCCATCCAGCCGGTGTGGGAAGGACTGACAGAACACAAATGGACCGACGAGCAGCTCACTGCGCTTGAAAAGGAATTCAAACCGGTGGATCTCCTTGCCGACTACCGAGCCGGAATGTATGGCGAACGCGCGTGCGCCGTCATGAATATCGGTTACGTCCGCAGGACGCGGTCTCTGGCCGCCCGCATCATCCCCAGTGGATGGTTCTACGAGAACGAGCTGGCTTGCGCTCGGTTTGAAACCAGGTGGTATCTTCCGCTGGCTGACGTGCAAGACCACACGGTTTCCCCCACGGCGGCCGGTCGCGCGGAAGCCGCTCTGCAGGCGGAAATCAGTCACCGGGGCATTTACAACTTTTTCGAGCGGCTTCTCCTGCCTGCCCTGGGGAAGGCCGTCACGCGATTCGCTTATGGTCAGGCAGGCGTGAACCTGGCCCGGGTGGTCTGCGCCCTGGAACGTTACCGTTTGGCGCACGGGCAGTATCCAGAAAGCCTGGAGGCGCTGCCGCCAGCATTTCCGGACAAAGTGCCGCATGACGTCACGACTGGCCAACCGTTAAAGTACCGGCGCACCCAGGACGGACAGTTCGCCCTTTACTCGGTCGGCTGGGACGAGACGGACGATGGCGGCAGAATTGTGATGGGGCGAGGTTCCAATCCGCACATCAATATTTCGAAGGGCGATTGGGTATGGCCTTCCAAAGAGAAAGCTAGCCCTGAGCCAGACTGATTCCGTTGACTCGCCTCGTAATTCGGCCCGAAAGGCCCCGTTTCTCCCCTCTGGATCCCGTTGCAAGCACTTAGCCTACTCGCCAATCTACAACCGCACACTGCCTTACTCGTAGTGCAGCGCCTCCATGGGATGGACCTTCGCCGCGCGGCGGGCGGCGGAGCTGAAGCCCAACCTGCCATCAACTGATGGGAGGTCATTCGAATCTAACCTGCGGCCACCATCCATCCCCAAGGCAGCACCAGGAGGCCGGTGTCCAGCGGACGTGCCTGGCCGGCGTGCAAGACCACACCGCGCACGAGCTTCTGATTCTTCTTGAGCGAGTCGCGAAACGCTCGGATGCCGGCCGCGTCCGAACTCGTGACGGTGCTGCCGGTCTTGATTTCGAGGGCGACGAGTTTTCCGGCCTGTTCGAGGACGAAGTCAACTTCGTGTCCGGGACGGTCCCGCCAAAAATGCAATTTGCGCTCCATCGGGTCCAGCGCGCGCCAGGTTTGCAGGGTTTGGAAGAGGGTCTGTTCCAGCCAGAATCCGGCGTCAGGACGACTCGCCGCGTCGGCCGCCGTCTTGATCCCCGCGAGCGCGGCGGCCAGGCCGCAATCGGCCCACAACAGTTTGGGCGTTTTGACCAGCGCCACGTTGGGGTTGGTGGCAAAAGGCCGGATGCGGGTGAGGAGGCAGCCGGTTTCCAGCAGGTTCAGGTAGCGGTGCGCGGTGGCGTGGGGCAGCGCGGCGTCACGGGCAATGTCAGCCTGGTTGAGCAGACGGCCGCTGCGCTGGGCGGCCAGCGCCATCACCCGCTGGAAGTCCGGGAGACTGGACACGGCGCTCAATTGCCGCAGGACGCGCTCCAGATAGGTCTGGATGTAGGCGGAAAACCAAAGGGCGCGGTCGGCATCGGCGGAGATGGAGAGCGCCGGGGCAAACCCGCCGCGCAACAACCAGGCTGGCCAGTTGCCTGTTTCGGCGGGCCATTCCCTGAAGTCAAAGCCCGGGTCGAAAAGCCGGTCGAGCGGTGTGAGAGCGTCTTGGCGTTGCTGCCATTCCGCCGGGCAGAAGGGCGGCAGTTCGAGGTAAATGGCCCGCCCGGCCAGTGTGTCCGCCACGTGTCCCATGAGCAGCAGATTGGCGGACCCGGTGAGCAGGAAGCCGCCCGCATGACGGTTGCTATCCACCGCCCGCTTGACGGCCAGCAACAGGGATGGAGCGCGCTGCACTTCGTCCAGAGTGACCGGCGGGCTGGAGAGAAGCGCCTCGGGGCGGCGCTCGGCCTGGTCGAGTATGCCTACCTCGTCGAGCGTGAAAAAGGCGCGGCTTGGTCCGAGCGACTTGACCAAGGTGGTCTTGCCGGTCTGGCGCGCACCGGTAACGACGGTGACGGGCAACACGCGCAGAGCAGATTCGAGATTGCGGGTGAACCAGCGTGGTCGAATATAATTCATTCGATGAAATAAATCATTTCATACCATGAAACGCAACAGTTTGTTGAAACCCAAACCAATTCCGGAGTTCAGATTGAGGAAATCCAAACCAAACTGCTGCGGTCTGCGAGAACCGCACGGTGGCTGACAAGGTCGATTTTTCGGGGTCCGGAGGGCCTTGAGGGACGGTTGGTTCGCCGGTTTCAGATTGTGATTCTCCTGTTTCCAGCTAACCTGAGTCAAATGAGCTATCCAGCCACACATCCTGAGATTCGGCCTTTTTCGAGGCTTGCTCGGGTGAGCTTTAAGGCGGTGGCACTCCTTTGCCTGGCGTCACCGGGCTTTTGCGGCGTCTGTGGCGCTTCCCCTCGCGTTTGGAAGCCAACCAGCGCGCCCTCGGAGTGTTGGTTCGGCCTCGCCTCATCGGCGGACGGAAACAAGCTGGTGGCGGTCGGCCAGGGAGGAATCTGTCTCTCGACAAACGCGGGAGCGACTTGGACCGCCGCCAATTCTCCTTCAAACGCGATGGGGTGGTGGGGCGCGGCGTCTTCTTCGGACGGCACTAAACTGGCGGTCACGGGAGGCGGATTCATCCTGGCGGGGCCGATTTACCTCTCGACCAACTCCGGAGCCGCTTGGAGCAAGGCCGGCGTGCCAGACAAGATCTGGACTTCCATTGCATGTTCCGCAGGCGGGAACATCTTCTTCGCCACGGCGACTGGCACGAATGGCGGGTCCATCTATGTCTCCCGCGACTCTGGAATCACCTGGGAACCGAGTGAGGCTACGGTGACGAACTGGGCGGCTCTCGCGTGCTCCGCCGATGGAAACCACGTGGTGGCGGCGGTCGGGTCGCCGTTCGGCGTTCGCGGACCGATCTATGCTTCGGATGACGCGGGACATAACTGGAAGCTAACCGACGCGCCGATTCAGCACTGGAGGTCTGTCGCCTGCTCGGCCGACGGCACCAGGGTGGTCGCGGCGACAGGTTCGGACAGAGGTTCGGTCTTCATTTCCACCGACGCCGGCGCCACATGGAAACCAACCTCCGCCCCGCCTGGGAGTTGGGCGATGGCGTCTTCGGCGGACGGGGCCACTCTGGTGGGAGTTTCCTCTGACTCGCCGCGTGTTCACATGATCCCGGATCTTTCCCCGCCGCCAAGGGCGCTGATCTGTATCTCCACCAACTACGGCCAGGCATGGAGCTTGACAAGAGTGGCCACTACAAACGGACTGATGAACCCGGCCGCGGTCGTCTCCTCGACGGACGGGGCCAAACTGGCCTTCGTAAATGATGGCGGCTTGATTTATGTCTCTCACGCCCCGGCAAGGCCTGCTCCCTCTGGCGAGAAGGGTTCCGCCGCCAACGGTGGGTCATCCGCGGGCACGGGCCGCCATCAAAAGGTCATCACCGGTCGTGGCTGCACCTCTGAGGAGAGCAACTCCACGACCCAAGATCGATACGAATTGATCGTTACATGGGGCCCTTTTCTAGGCACTAATGAACAGATTGAGGTAGCTGTTTGTCCCGGCGTTCCCTTCTCGGTTCGATCTCAGGACGCTGACGGGAAGAAGTACGAGGTGAGTGGCCTATTGCGCCAGAAGGGCAAGGACGACTTCGAACTGAATCGATTCAGATTTGAGGAGACGCCTCTGGGTCCCGGCGTGTTCGGCGGGCCACTGTTCCCCCTGAGCCTTAAGCTCGGCGATGGCCCGATCTGGTCGGGCGTCCCAAACCAGGAGGGTGTCTCCTGGCAGCTCACGAAGGAACGCGCGCGGTTGCGTACTGGGCAAAAGCGAACAACCAACAACCGACCATCCACCGGCGCTTCGACGAACTCGGTTGGGAGCGCGTCGGGTGCGAAGCACGCCCCATCCACGGCGGCCGCAAGCCGACTCCTGGTCCAGAAGGGGCGCGTCCTTTACGAGTTGGGCAAGCTGGACGAGGCGAAGGCCAAGCTGCGAAAGGCCATCGAACTGGACCCGGAAAACCAAGCCGCTTATGATTATTTCAACCTTGTTCAGATGAGGGAGTACCAACGGGCCGTTCAACGTCTTTTGGAGTCGCGCGTCCTTCACGCGAAGGCCAGGCTGGACGAAGCGGAGAGCAAGCCGGGAGCAGCCGTCAAGGAAGACCTGGTTCGGCAGAAACGTTACGAAGAGGCCGTCAATCGTTTCATGCAATCCGTGCGGTCTGGCGAGGAACTGGCTATGCCAGGATCTCGGGTGGTACCCTAGCCATCTTGAGTCTTTGCCTATGGGAGAGGAGAGTTTGGTCGCGAGCGCGCTGCATTTCATCGCCGGTAGGTGCAGTGCTCCTGAATCCATTTCACGTCGCGGTCAGTGGGTGAGGTGTGGCTCCCCGGATGGGCCTGGCCCAACGGCACCAGCGT